>CALXRO010000111.1 GCA_944390875.1 uncultured Rickettsiales bacterium | reverse complement strand
AAACGTTATATCTATTAAAAGAATCATAATGTAAACAAAATATTTGCTTAGTAAAAAATATAACAAAATAAGTCAAAATCATCATCTGCAAACCGGATATTGACATTATATGTGACAAACCTGATTTATTCATAATTTCTAACATATTTTTATCAGCTAAATTCCTCTGACCAATCATTATTACGGAAAGTAAATTCATTGACAGACTATTTTCTTTATTTGATAAAATTTTAATCGCTATTTTTTCCCTAAAATCAGAAAGTCTTTGTTTTAATGTTGGTTTATTAGTTTTTTCAAAATATTTTATAATTTTTCCATTATAACCAATACCACCTATTTTTTTAAAGTAAAAATACATTTGTAAATCAAAATCTGAATCAAAATTTTTATTTTGAATTGGTAAAACATTTGCTTCTATTAAAACAGTACCGTATTCAATATCAATATTATCTAACATTTTTATTCTTATAAATTTTGGCTTCCGAAAGTTATTATCTTTTGAGAATTTTGAATTTTTATTTATTGGTTCTATTGAGTCTACATCAATAGTTATATATCTTAATAAATTATTGCTATTAGATTGAATTTTTAATAATTTATCTACTATTTTGCCAGTTATACGAACTTTCCCAATATTATAATTAATTTCCGGATATTTATAATTATTTATATAAATATTTGTTCTAAAAGAACCTAATGATAAGAATAGTATTATTAAAAATAAATACTTAATTAGGTGTTTATTAAAAATAACAAATAAAAAAAATGATGTGAAGACAATTGCTATGTAAATATATAATTTTATACAAAAATTAAAACCTATAAAACAACCAAGAATAAAAATTATTGGTAACCATAATATATGGTTATCTTGCTCATTAAGAAAATCATTAAAAATCACTAAAACTTCAGATTATATGAAATTCTAGCACCCCATGAACTTAAACAAAATTCTTTTTCCCCGTAGTTTTTACCTAATTTATATGTTTCACGCTCAAATTTTCTTGCAAAGTCTATCATTATTCCATTTTTAAATGTATAGCCTATACCGGCTCCAAAAATTTGGCTATATGCAGAATCAAATTTTTCTTCAAAATCCATTTTTAAACTATAATTCAATCCAAAATTCCAACCGCCGTAGAAAAAAGGTAAATTTGCAGTCGCAAACAAAACATGTCTTCCCATATCACCATTATAATTGTTAACATATACTACTTCAGTTGAAGCGGCATAACCTAAATTAAATTGTCCTTCTTCCACAATATATTCTAAACCAGCAAGAAAACTTGATTCTCTTTTTTTAAATTCATCTTTTTTAACGCCTAAATTTCTATAGCCAAAATTCATTTTTATATTTTCCTTTAGAAGAAAATCACCTGACAGAGAAAAATTCAGCATATTACCAGAATTTCCAGGATTGTGTTCAGCATTATAAGTATTTCTATTACCAAGCAAACTTCCACTCATAAAAGTTGTATCTTTATTAAACATATCTAATCTCATATTTAGCATTGGCAACTGCATTACCACAAAAGCACCAAGAACCTCTGAAAGTTTATATTGATCAACAATGTTTTGTCCTAAGATTCCATAATATCTGTCATTATTGTATGCATAACCAAAACCTGGATTGAATTTTCCAAAACCTGCACGAAATAATTCTTCTTTATATTCAAGATACAATTCTTCAAGAAGAAATCCATAAGATTTAAAAAAATAAAAGTCTCTTTTTATTAGAATCTCGTTTCCATAAAAATCATTGTATATATGTAAATTATTCCTTTTTTCTGTAGGTCTTAATATAAATCTTGATCCAAGAGAAAAATAATTTGTGAAATTTATGTTAATATTTGTATTTACATATGTAAACAATAAATCTTTTTTATCCCCACGAAAACCATTATTTCCATCAAGTAATCTATCATATTTTTCTTCTATCAACAACGAGCCACTTATGTAAGGGAAATAGTATGAATCTTTCTTTGAAACTACTTCGGAATAGGCTAATTCTTGGACAAAAGTACCTGCAATTATAGTTAAAATTAATAATTTCTTATGTTTCATTGCTTAATTTAAATAATCTATATTATCAAATATATTTGTTCCACAAATTAAGTCAATTAAGTTTTACTTAAAAAAAACAAGCTATATAATAAGTAATATACAGCTTGCTTTGCATTAAATAAATTTATTTAATATTCTTATTATTTTCCTTATCTATAGAGGTTGTATCATCTTTTTTATTTTCATCTTCTCCTGATTCTTTATTGTCTTTTTTATTTTTCTTGTCTTCTTTTTTGATAAATTCACCTTTTTTTATCTTTTCAGCTTCTTCTTTAGATCTGGCAACTATAACATCTTTCTCTAAAGAAATATCGGAATGTAAATTAAACATAACAGTAAATTTACCAAGTGTTTTTATAGGTTCTTTTATAAATATATCACCTCTTGAAATAGCTTTAGGTTCTTTAATCATATTATTTACAAAATTAGCCAATTTTGCTGCACTAATTGAACCATATAGCCTATCATTATCCCCTGCTCCCTCAATAAGTACTATATCTTTTTTTTCAATTTTATCTTTGATTTCCTCAGCTTTTTGTTTTTTAGTCATATTCTCGATTTCAATAAGCTTTTTTCTTTCTTCAAAGACTTCATAATTTTTTTCTGAATATATTATAGCTAATTTTTTTGGTAGAAGATAATTTTTTCCATAACCATCAGTAACTGTTTTTATATCACCGATATCACCAAGATTTTTAATTTTTGAAGTTAAAATTACTTTCATATTTATCTCCTAATTATTGTCATTCCTTGCTATAAACGAAAGCAAAGCCAGATTTCTAGCTCTTTTAATTGCTTGAGAAAGTTTTCTTTGTTTTTTTGCAGACACACCAGAGATTCTGCTTGGAATGATTTTACCTCTTTCTGTTATATATTTATTAAGAAGTTTTAAATTTTTGTAATTTATTTCTTCATCTGGGACGTCTTTTAAAGGACAAACTCTTTTTCTTCTAACAAACATTCCTTGATTAACCAAAGATATTTTTAAATATCCTTCTTGGTCTGTTTCATTCATATAATTTCTATTGTCACTCATATATCTCCTATTATGATTTTTTACTATCTTTTGCATTTACAGAAATCATAAGTTCTGATTGCTTTGATGGAAGTGAATCTACTCTAAATATACTTTTTCTTAGTATATTTTCATTAAAACCTATGATCCTTTCCAATTCTTTAACAGCTGGATAAGGAGAGTCAATGATCATTAACACGTAATGTCCTCGTGTATTTTTATTTATTTTATAAGCAAGAGTCCTTAATCCCCAATATTCTTTGGAGACAAGTTTTCCGCCATTACTTTCTAAAATTTTTTTAAAATTATTGCTCAAACTATCAACTTCTGTTGGAGCCAAGTCTTGTCTGGCAATATAAACTAACTCATAAAAAGGCATGGTCAGCTTCCTATTTTTAAATTAATAAGAAAAAGTACCGCTGTTTGCGATAACCTTAAGTAAATATAACAAGTCTAATTATAATAGTCCTTTTTTAAGGATGCAATAGGTTATGCAATAAGATTATCGTTTCATGAAAATTATATTAATAATAAAAATAAAAAATTTCAAAATAATATTTGACTTTAATTTTAAGTTATGATATAATAACTTTGTTTTATTAAACATAATATAAAAAACCAAAAAATTATTATTTTAGCATTCATAATAGGCTGTCTTTTTATAGACAGCCTGTTTTATTATCCATAATTGATTCTTTATATCAATTTTAGTTTTGTTTGTATACTATATTAAGTGCTTCCTTTATTAATAGACTTAGTTCAAGTTTTATTGATATGATTTTAATTGTATTTTCAAAATTACTTACATTTTTATTTTGTTCAAGCAAATTAAGTAATTCACTATATTCATTCTTATTTAAAAGATCTTTAAATTTTTCTAAAATTAAAGATATATTCTTACTTTCATTTGATTTAACCATTCTGATATTACTCTTTATAAGATTTATTAATTTTTTATCATTATTTTTATCAATTTTTATATTATTTAATTCTCTTAAAAAATTTTTCATAATATCATCATTAGTTATTGTATGATTTTTATAATCATAAAATTTCATTATAATCGTATGTAAAACATTATTTTTTCTTGTTAAATCTTCCAAAATATCTAAACTTTCTGAAAAATCTTTACCTAATAAGATATAATCCTTTAGTTCTAATAAACTTATAATTATTTTTATATTATTATCTTTTCCAGAAGTTGTTTGATTTTGTATTTGAATTAAAGAATTATTGTAATCATTAATATCATTAATTATTTTTGTTAAATTTGTTTCAATATTATTTTGTCTATCCTCAATATTTTTTATTTTATTTTTTAAATCTGATATATCATTTTTTATTATGCTATTTTCCTTAATAACATTATTATTATTATTTTTAAAATCATAAAATTTATTTCTATTATACAACAAATAAAAATTAAATGAAAAAGATATTATTAAGGCTAATACTAATAGTAAAAATAAGATTTTATATTTTGTTTTCATAATTATTCACACATTTTTAATAATCTTTCATAAGCTTCAACAAAACCGTTAAGAGAATATATATCTATCAGTTTTTGACCATTTTCATATTCAACTTCAACACTAAATATTGGAGTTCTTTTTAATTCTTTTATTATATTTCTATCATCAAAATAATTATATGCCCAACCTTTATCTTCATGAGTCATAATTGGAAATTTTATTTTTTGTATATTTATCTCAGCATTTGTAATTTCTTTTTTTGAAATTTGACCATAAGAAAGAAATATTTCAGATTCCTTTTCCCCTGCATATTTAAAAACAACAAAAAAAGATTCCCCTCTTTTATTTAAGTTATCATATCTTTTACTTGGTAAAGACATTATATAACATATTAATTTCTTTGCTTCTTTATCTGTTGTTCTAAAAATTACCCAGTCGCCAAATACAGCCAATGGCCTACTGTTACCAGCTACTCCTTTATGACAGTATAATACTAATATAAATATCAAAAAATAAGTAATTTTTTTGTTGTTCATAAACAAAATTACAATAACGATATTTATAATACTTGATAATAATAAGAAAACAAGTTATAGAATTATACTTGACTTATAC
>CALXRO010000110.1 GCA_944390875.1 uncultured Rickettsiales bacterium | reverse complement strand
CCCCACAAAAATACAAAGAACCGCAAGCTAAGATTCTCTTATTGCTTGTGGTTTTAATATTTTTTACTATACTAAGGGCATCTTTAATATTTTTGCATTTTGCCACTACTTTTCTTCCTAAATCATTAAATACTCTTTCAAATTCATCAGCAGAAATGTAATCTTCTTTTTTATTAGATACTATCAATATATCTTCAAATACTGGCTCAATTATTTTAGCAAAGGTTTTTACATCTTTTTTATTTAGCATGCACACAATAAGCACATTATGTTTTTTTTGTTCATTATTTTTTTCTTCTAACCAAGTTTTAATTACTCTTGCTCCATCTTCATTATGGCCACCATCTATATAAAACTCATCATTCTCATTTATTAAATCTTTATAAATTTTATTAGTTATAATTTGTAGTCTTGCTGGCCATTTTGTATTTTTTATTCCATTTTGTATATTTTTATCACTTATTTTTATTACATCTTGGCACAATAATGCAGCCACCGCAGTTCCAGCATTTATTATCTGATGATGGCCTTCAAGACTTGGTAAACTTGTTAATATTTCTCTTGAAAAACCTTTAAAAATACACTTATTATCTTCAATTTTTATATATTTCCAATCTTTATCATACAAGAATGTAGGACAACTCATATTTTTAGAATTTTCATACAATAGATCTGCAACACTTTTAGTTTGTTTTGATATAATAACTTTTTGTTTTTCTTTAATTATACCAAATTTTTCCATAGCTATTTTTTCTACCGTATCCCCAAGAACATTTACATGATCTAAAGAAATTGGCGTAATTACTGAAACTAAAGGATTTTTTACAATATTTGTAGCATCCAATCTGCCACCCATACCAACTTCAAGTATAACAGCATCTGCTTCGTTTCTTGCAAAAGCCATAAAAGCTATCGTTGTTATTATTTCAAAATAACTTACATCCAAGTTATTTTTTTCAATTACAAATTTACATTCCTCAGCTAATTCATTATAATATTCATCAGTTATTTTTTGTCCAGACACTTCTATTCTTTCATTAAACTCAACTAGATGTGGTGATGTATATCTATGTACTTTATAATCAGCATCTTCCAAAATATATTTTATAAAACTTGTAGTTGAACCTTTACCATTTGTACCTGCAACATGAAAAATTGGCGGTAATTTTTTCTCTGGATTACCTAAAATGTCTAATAATTTTTGTATTCTTTCTAATCCTAAATTAATTTTATTCATTTCAGATGGTAAAGGCCAATTTGGAATTTTCATATCATTTCTGTTTTTTTATTAATCGTATAGGCTAGAATTTATTTTTATATTGTCAAACAAATTTATTGAAAAATAATAAATTACACCTATAATTTGGCAAAAATTATTTTTTAAATGGCCAAGAAAAAAGAAACTTTAAAATTAAGAAGTTGGTATTCAAACAAATATCAGTTAATTCTTTTGCAGAAAAAGATATTGTCATTTTTCTGTATTTTGGCTATGGTAACAGTTGTTATTGCTGTTATATTTGTTAAAAGATTTACAGAATCAAAATCTTTCGAGCCATATGTTATAGAGTTTGAAGAAAAGACAGGTGTTTTAAATGTTATAAAAAATTTAAATCAGTCTGAACTAACAGCAAATGAAGCAATAAAAAATTTTTATTTATATTCTTTTTTGGTTGTTGGAGAAGGTTATAATTATGTAACTTACAACGAAGATAGAAAAAAAATGGCATTGTTTACAACAAGCCAGGTTTACAGGCAATTATATGATAAATATAGTATAAGAAATGAACAAAGCATAGTGAATTTATTAAAAGATACTGGTAAATTAACAATAAAAGTCAAATCAATAGTTTATTTAACACCAAGCATAGCAAGTATAAGATTTGTTGTTTACAATTCAAAACCAAATAATACTTATCCTGCCGAAAAACACAGAATAGCTAATGTTGAATTTAAATTTTCCGATATGAAAATGACAGAAGAAGAAAGATTTTTAAATCCTCTTGGCTTTCAAGTTGTTAGTTATAGTATAGGTGATGATATGAATATGTAATTGTATATGAGAAAGATTATTTTATTTTTATTTATTTTATTTTTTTTAGATCTTAGAGAGCTTGCTGCATCAAATACATCGTCAGAAATACCAACGACCATAGACTCTCGTATAAAAACAATAGTTTTTAATCCTAATGAAGTAATAGAATTGACTTTTCATTATGGTTTTCAGTCTTTTATAGAGATTGAAGAAGATGAAGAAATAAAAATAATATCTCTTGGTGAATCTTTTCCATGGAAAATAACCCCTGTTGGCAAAAGAATTTTTATAAGACCAACTCAAATAAACGCAAATACAAATATGACAATAATAACATCAAAAAGAACATATATGTTCCAACTTAAATCAGACAGCTATGAAGGAAAAGGGGACGAAGAGTTAATATATTCTGTAAGATTTTTTTATCCAGACGAAAGCATAAAATTACCAAGTGCTGGTGCTTTAAAATATTCAGATTTTAAAAATTTAGGTGATAAAACAGAAGATGAATTAGATAGTGTGTTAAGTAATTTTAAAAAAGGCACTATATTGAATTTTGATTATTCTATGGCTGGTGGTGATAAAGCAAATAAAATAAAACTTTTAAAAGCGTTTGATGATGGAATAAATACTTATTTTGAATTTTCAGATAAAGTTAATTTGCCAGCAATATATGTTGTTGATATAAATGGCAAAGAGACTAATATAAAATATATATTTGATGGTCCATATGTTGTTGTAACAGGGGTCCACATGCAATTCTCACTAAGAATAACTGATGAAATTGTATGTGTATTTAATAATTCCATACTTTTTTAAATCTAAACAATGAGTTTTGAAGATAAATTGAACGATATAAAATTAAAATATGATACAATTGGCAAAAAATTACTAAATCCTCAAGAATTAGGAAATGATTTTGCTAAACTTTCAAAAGAATATTCAAATCTTGAACCTATAGCAAAAAAGATATATGAATATTTTAATATATTAAATAATATTAATGAAGCTAATGAAATCATAAATGATGAAAATAGCGATATAGAATTTAGAAAAATAGCTGAAGAAGAGATATTTATTTGTAACAAAAAATTACCTTTAATAAAAAAAGAATTAGAAATATTATTGTTGCCCAAAGATGAAGCTGATGAAAAGAATGCTATTTTAGAAATAAGAGCTGGTACTGGTGGCGATGAAGCAGCATTATTTGCTGCAGATCTTTTTAGAATGTATCAAAAATACTCAGAAAATAAACACTGGAAATTTGAAATTATGGATATATCAAATAATGATCTTGGTGGCATAAAAGAAGCTACAATATCAATAAAAGGTAAAAATGTATTTAGACAATTAAAGTTTGAGTCCGGAGTACATAGAGTTCAAAGGGTTCCTGAAACTGAATCAAAAGGAAGAGTCCATACTTCAGCAGCAACTGTAGCAGTATTGCCAGAAGTTGAAGATGTTGATATAAAAATAGAAGATAAAGATCTTGAAATTAGTGTTTGTAGGGCTGGTGGTCCTGGCGGACAATGTGTAAATACCAC
>CALXRO010000109.1 GCA_944390875.1 uncultured Rickettsiales bacterium | reverse complement strand
AATCATTTGAATTTGAAAAAAAAATTAATAATTTTTTTAAAAAATATATAATTAGTAATTTTAATTATATATCCTTTTTAAGGCCAATATCAGAAATACATATAGCAAAAATATTTTCAAAATTTGATAAATATCATAATGTTTTCATTAGTTGTAACAAAAACTATAAAATAAATAATAGATTAAACAATTGGTGCTGTAACTGCGATAAATGCAGATTTGTGTTTTTAACATTATCGGTATTTTTAAATAAAGAGAAAATGATTGGTATTTTTGGCAAAAATCTTTTCGATGATGAGAATAATCTTGATGGTTTTATGGAACTTTGTGGTTTTAAAGATTTTAAACCTTTTGAATGTGTAGGAGAAGTTGAAGAAAGTATCTATTCATTCTTAAATGTACATAAAGATTTCTATAATGATATTATTGTAATTAAAATGAGAGAAAAAATAATAAATATGCAAGTTAATACACAAAATTATTATAATTATTTATTTAAACCAAGCAAGGAACATTTATTAAACAAGGAATTATATGAAATTTTATTGAATGAGCTATGACTGATATAAATGAATTAAGAAAAGAAATAGATAAAATAAATAGTAATATTTTAGATTTACTTTTGAAAAGACAAAATATTTCTTTTGAAATCGCAAAATATAAATTAAAAAATAATCTACCTATAATTGATAAAAATAGAGAAAAAATTATTCTAGATAATATTATTTCTAAGGCTGTAAAAATTGGCTTAAATTCAGATATAGTTAAAGATATTTTTATAAAAATAATGGAACTATCTAAAGATTTTCAAGAGAAAATATATTTAACGAAAACTAATAATTAGCATTTGCTATGTAGAAAAAAATTTTTAAAAATTTTATCAAAATGATGATATATTTACTTTTCAGTCATTGTTTTTTATAAAAAACAATTATATCATACATCTAATTAACAAATTTTTTATATTGAAAATAATATAATTTACTTTTTTGTTCACATTTTACAGTTGTAAAATTTTATCAATAAAACAATAAAAGAAAACTTATTATGATCGATATAAAAAACCTGTCTTATAGTTTGCCTAATGGGATTAAACTTATAAATAACCTATCTTTTTGTTTAAATGACCAAAAAAAAGTTGCACTTATAGGTCCAAACGGAATTGGAAAAAGTACTTTGATAAAAATAATTATGAATGAAATTGAACCAAACAATGGTAAAATTACCAAAAATAATTTGAATATTGCATACATGCCACAACAGTTTAATAAATTAAATTTTAATACTATAGCAGATGTTTTTAATCTTGAAAAACAAGTTATTTCGATAACAAAAGTTGATAAAAATAATGCAGATACAGTTGATTATATAAATCTTGAAGGTTTTTGGGATTGTGTTGAAGTAATAAGTAAAAAACTAGATTTTTTTAATCTTAAATTTAATCCATTACAAAAATTTAGTAACTTAAGCGGTGGCGAAAAAGTTAAAGTAATATTATCAAGTATAATCAAAGAAGAAACAAATTTTTTAATTCTAGATGAACCAACTAACAATATGGATAATGATGGTAAAGTGGTTTTTTATGATTTTGTAAAAAATTTTGAATTTGGTTTATTATTAATTTCTCATGATAGAGAATTACTGGATCTTGTTAATGAAATATATGAAATTAGAAAATTAGGTTCTGGCAATACAGAAATATATAATTATGGCTGTAATTTCTCTAAATATATAGATCTAAAAAAATTAGAAAATATATCAATTGAAAGAAAATATAATGTTGAAGAAAGAAAATTGGAAAAGCAAAAACAACAAATAATAAAAAATAAGGAAATAAGAAGTAAAAAAGTTAGACAAGGTATAAAAAATGCTAAAAATAAAAGATATACAAAAACTGCTTATGATTTTAAGATAAATAAATCTGAAAAAAAACAAGGTAAATTATCAAATAGAGATAATAAAAATCTAGACAAAATTAATATGTCAATAAAATCTATTACTAATGTTATGGAAAGAAAAAATGAAATATATTTTAAATTAGATGATCATAGCAACATATATGATAAGATTATATTCCAATTAAATAATTTTGACTTTTCATACCATGACAAACAAATATTTAAAAATTTTAACTTTGTTATCAGATCAACATCAAGAATAGCCATAAATGGCAAAAATGGTAGTGGCAAGAGTACATTACTGAAAATAATAGCAAAAAATTTTAATGGTAATTTTGCTTTTTTGGACCAAGAACAAAATTTTTTAGATAATAGTAAGACAATATTGGAAAATATTATACATTATACTAGATTAAATAATTTAGAAGCCAGAAACGTATTGGCACAATTTGCCTTTAGAACAGATAGTGTCGATAAAAAAGTTGATAATATTAGTGGTGGCGAAAGAATTCGTCTAGCTATATCCTGTGTTCTTTCAAAAAATCCAGATTTATTACTTATGGATGAGCCTACAAATAATTTAGACTTAGATTCTATAAGTATTCTTGAAAATATATTAAAACAATATAAGAAAGCTTTGGTTTTAGTTTCTCATGATAAAACTTTTATAAAAAACATAAATATAAATGATTTTGTAAATTTATAATTTCACTCATATCTTAAAATCTCGGCTGGATTTGTTCTTGCAGCTTTTATTGCAGGATAGATTGTTGCTAAAAAAGATAAAATAATAGACACAACAGATATGTGTATAATATCTGACAAAAAAACTTTTGACGGTAATTGTGATAGATAATAAACTGTCGGATTAAATAAATCTTTACTAGAAAAATACTCAATAAATCTTTTATATTTAATCTTGATTAATTCCACTCAATACATTTACATGTTATCTTTTTAGATATAAATTAAATATAAGGCGGAAAAGTATAACCTTTTGGAGATAGAGTAAATATTTCAACACCATCATCTGTGACAGCCATAGTATGTTCAAACTGAGCCGAAAGACTCTTGTCTCTAGTAGTGACAGTCCAACCATCTATTTTACTCAATATTGTTCTATAATCACCAGCATTTATCATAGGTTCTATTGTAAATACCATACCTTTTTCCATTTTTATACCACTGCCCTTTTTCCCAAAATGGCTTACTTGAGGTTCATCATGAAATTTTTTACCAGTTCCATGACCGCAATAATCTCTAACAACAGAAAAACCAAGTGGCTCCACATAACTTTGAATAGT
>CALXRO010000108.1 GCA_944390875.1 uncultured Rickettsiales bacterium | reverse complement strand
TAATAGGTATTATCTATTATTGATATTACCGAAATACCACTTCCTTGTAAAGCTCTTAAAGCAGATTCCCTACCTACACCTGGCCCTCTAACTATAACTGTAGCCGTCTGAAAACCATACTCTTTTGCTTTTTCTATAGCGTTTGTTGCTACCATCTGTGCAGCATAAGGAGTTGATTTTCTAGAACCTTTAAAACCCATTTTTCCAGACGATGACCAAGCTATAACATTACCTTGAGAATCTGAGACGGAAACAATGGTATTATTAAATGAAGCAAGTATACTTATAGTACCAACAACTATATTTCTTCTTCTTTTACTTGCAGGTGTGGCAACTTTCTTACCTTGACCTTTAGTTTTATTATCTTGTGCCATTATTCATACCTCTTATTTCTTTTTACCAGCAATAGGAACTCTTTTGCCACGTTTAGTCTTCGCATTATTATGAGTTCTCTGACCACGAACAGGTAACTTTTTAACGTGCCTAATACCCCTATAACATCCAAGACTAATTAGTCTTTTAATATTAGCATTAACTTTTCTTCTAAGATCACCTTCAACAAGACCAACAATTGATGGATCATTATCATCATTAGCAGCTTGTTTGTTTATAAGATCTCTAACTTTCGTGAGAACTTCCTCTGAAATTTCATGCGTTCTTAATTGCTTGTCAATCTTAAGTTCATCGCATATTTTTTCAGCTCTGCTCCTACCTATTCCATAAACATAGGTTAAAGCTATAACAAATCTTTTATTTGTAGGTATATTTATACCAGCTATTCTAGCCAACTTTTACCTCATTATATTTTGTTAATTAATATTCAAATTCTCTAAAACTTCCACAATGCTTTGGTTAATCTCATTTATACTTCCTAAAGCATTAATATGATAAATTATATTTTTGTTATCATAAAAAGTAGTTATTTCATCGGACATTCTTTCATAAATATCCAACCTTCTATTTATAGCATCTAAATTTGCATCATCTGACCTGATAAAAAAATCAGTAGAACCGCAATTATCACAGACGCCTTTGACTTTAGTATCGTTGAAGAACTTGTTATACATTCTTTTACAAACATTACATTCAAATCTACCTGAAGTCCTTTTAAATACAATATCCCTAGGTATGTCAAACACTAAAACAGCATCAACATTTGAATCCTTGAGAAATCTATTTTCTAATTCAATGGCCTGTTCTACATTTCTTGGAAAACCATCAAGAATAAAACCTTTTTTACAATCATTCTTTTTTAGTCTTTCACCCAGAATATCGAAAATTAAGTCATTACTAACACAATTGCCAGCAGATATAATATAATTTATTTGCTTGCCAAGCTCATCTCCAACTTTTATTTTCTCACGTAATAAGCAACCAGTTGATATTACAGGAATACCATAACGCTGAGAAATAAGGGAACCTTGCGTACCTTTTCCGGATCCTGCAGGTCCGAGTAAAATTATTCTAAACACAAAATTACCTTACTATTTTACTATTACCCTTCTTCTTTTGTTAACATTGTTATATTTCTCTGAAAACACAAAAGATTGAAATTGTGCTATCAGTTCAATTACAGTGCTAACTACTATTAATAAACTAGTACCACTTATAGAAAGCCGTACCGAATACTTTTTAAACAATACATCCGGTATTATACAAACAAATACCAAATATATAGATCCGATAAAAGTCAATTTGTTAACTATATTCTCAAAATAATCTGCTGTATTTTTACCAGGTCTTATTCCTGGAACAAAACAATTACTTTTCTTTAAATTCTCAGCCAATTCTTCTATATTAAAAACTATTCCAGAATAAAAAAATGAGAAAAATATAACTGTAATAGTAAATAATAAAGAATAAATAAAACTACCTTTTTGTATATAATTTGAAATATTTACAGCCACTTCAGGCTTAAAAAATTGCAAAATTCCCAAAGGAAAAGTTAAAATTGAGCTAGCAAATATAGGCGGAATAACACCAGCTATATTTATTTTTAGTGGTATATAAGAATTATCATTTTTTATTCTAAATATATTTCTATTTGGATATTGTATTTTTACATTTCTTGTAGCTTTTTCAACATAAACAACAAAAGCTATTAAAAAGGCAAATAAGAATAATAAAAACAATACAAAAGCAATTGAATATTTACCTGATTTAGCCATATCAAGAATAGATGTTATATTACCTGGTAGCTCTGCTATTATACCAGTTGTAGTTAATAGCGATATACCATTACCTATACCTTGGTTCGTAATTTTGTCACCCAACCACATAAGAAACATAGTACTTCCTAACAAAGTAAAAATTGTTGTAAATAAAAATATTTTTGAAGTACTTATAAAAGCAGATTGTTCCAAATTTGAAAAAGCATAATAAATACTTATAGCTTGAAACATACCTAAAAAAAGAGTCAAATATTTAGTATATTGATTTAATTTTCTTCTTCCTACTTCTCCTTCTTTTTTAAGCTCTTCAAGACTTTTATACATTGATGTCAATAACTGTATAATTATCGAAGCTGTTATATATGGCATTATATTTAGAGCAAAAATACTCATTCTCTGAAAAGCACCACCAGAAAATGTATTTATTACTCCAAAAATACCATTGGAACTTTTACTGAAAAAATCAGCAACTATCCTACTATTTATTCCAGGCAGTGGTATAAAAGTACCAACTCTATATATTACTAAAATAAATAATGTAAAAAATATTCTACTTCTTAGTTCTGAATTCATTGTAATCCTATTTTAAATATTTTTTAGCGTTACTGGAAGCTTTATCAGCCTCTATTTTAAATTCTACAGTAACAGGTCTCTTACCTATAATTATTTTAATACTTTCATTCTTCTTTGCAATTCCTTTTTCTATAAGAATTTTTTTTGTTATTAAAACATCAGGACTCAAGGTTCCACTTATAAACATACTTTGTATAGAATCAGTAGTAATAACTTTGTAATATTTTTTAAATATATTGTTAAAACCTCTATGAGGTAATCTCATGTATATTGGGGTTTGACCACCTTCAAAACCCTTAATTACAGTTCCACTCCTAGCCTTTTGTCCTTTATGACCTCTACCAGAAGTTTTTCCCTTGCCTGAACCTATACCTCTTCCAAGCCTTTTTTTCTTTTTATTTGATATACTTGATAGTTCATTTAACTTCATAACATTACCTATTTCAAGTTCACTTTAATTAAATGCGAAACTTTTAAAAGCATCCCATAAATATCTTTAGAACATTTAAATTCAGCTTTTGAACCAATTCCTCTAAGTTTTAAACCTTTTAATGTATCTCTCTGTTTTTTAGTGGTACCGGCTTCGCTTCCAATTTGTTCCACTAAAATGTTTTTATTTTCAACTTCTTCAAACTTTAGTAACATAACTTATTCCTCAATAACATTTTTAGCAACAATTTCAATATTTTCAACAATATTAGAATTATCTTTTTCTTCAAGAGATACTTCTTTTTCATCATTACTATCAGAAACCACGGAAGGATTGTTATTTATAATAACATTACGTCTCTTTATAACTTCACTAACATGTTTAGATCTTCTGTCAGCAACATTCTTAGGTGAATTCATATTCTTCAATGCCTCAAATGTTGCCAATATCATATTATAAGGATTATTAGTTCCAAGAGACTTTGAAACAACATCTTTTATTCCTAAACACTCAAATACCGCACGCATAGGACCTCCAGATATAACTCCCGTACCTGCAGGTGCTGGTCTTAAAATAACATGACCACAGCCATATCTTCCATCACAATCATGATGTATTGTTCTACCTTCCTTCAATGGAACTTTTATCATTGATCTCTTAGCATTCTCCAATGCTTTATTCCTAGCATCAGCCACCTCTCTAGCTTTTCCAGTTCCGTAGCCAACTCTTCCTTTACTATCACCAACAACAACTAGAGCAGCAAAAGCTAATCTCTTACCTCCTGTAGTTGTTTTTGAAACTTTATTAACACATATAAGCTTCTCCAACAAATTAGCTATTTCTTTATTTTTGTACATAAATCACTACCATTTGTTCGTTCATATTAAAACTCTAAACCGTTTTCTCTTGCCGCTTCTGCTAACGATTTAACTCTACCTATATATAAATAAGGACCTTTATTAAAAATAACTTTGACAATATCAGCTTGCTTTGCAATTTTTGCCAATTCAGCTCCGACAATAGCTGCTTTCTCTACACCATTTTTCCCATTAATATTATCAGAAAGGGATTTGGTTTTTGTTGAAACGCAAACTTTTATATTTCCATCTAAATCAATTATCTGAGCGTATATATTTTTATTACTTCTAAAAATATTCAAAATAGGTCTCTTACTTTTATTATTACTTTTAACTCTGTAAGAATTCCTTGCTTTTCTCCTACAAAATGATTCCATTTTCATACAATACCTACCTACTTCTTTTTACCTTCTTTTCTTAGGATATACTGTCCTTGATATTTTATACCTTTACCTTTATAAGGTTCAGTAGTTCTAAAAGAAATTATTCTTGAAGCAAATGTTCCGATTCTCTCTTTATCCTCGCCTTGTATAACTATTAAATTTGGTTTCTCTGGGGTTACATTAATATCAGAAGGAATTTTAACAATTATATCATGACTATAACCTAGTCCTAAAACCAAAAAATTCCTAGAAACAACAGCTCTATAACCAACTCCGTTATATTCTAAAATAACTTTAAAACCCTCAGATAGACCATGCACCAAATTATTAAGGTTACTTCTATGAAGTCCAGAAAAAACTATAGAATCCGGCACATCTTTTTTTTCTTTTACAATCAGACTTTTATCCTCAAATAAAACATCAACCTTATTACCAAAATCATAAGTTTTTGTTTTGTTGCCTTTTTTGAGTGTTACGACGTTACCATCTATCTCTACTTTTATATCATCGGCAACTTTAATTGGTAATTTTCCCACTCTGCTAGTCATAAAAATCCAATTAAAATATTTTTAATAACAATTCACCACCAACATTTAAATGTTTGGCATCATAATCGGTTACCACACCCTTTGGAGTTGAAAGAATAACAACGCCAAGACCATTATAAACGACTGGTATATTTTCAACTTTTGAATAAACTCTTCTTCCTGGTTTTGATATAACTTCAATATCTTTTATAACTGGTTGAAGCCCTGTATAGGACAAAGAAATTTCAATCACATCAAAACTTCCATTATTTCCAACAACAAAATCTTTGATAAAACCGTCTTTTTTCAAAATTCCCAAAATACTCAGTTTTAACTTTGAACTTGGGGTAATAACCTTTTCTTTTCTAGCCATTTGTCCATTTTTAAGACATGTAACTAGTTGAGATACTGCGTGATTCATAAATTACCTACCAACTTGACTTTTTTAAACCAGGAATTTTTCCCCAAGAAGCTAATTCTTTTAACATTATCCTGGAAATTCCAAAATAACCATGATAAGCTCTAGGTCTTCCTGTTAAAGCGCATCTATTCCTATATCTAACTTTGGAAGAATTTCTTGGTAACTCAGATAGTTTTATCATAGCTGTTACTCTAATTTCTGGAGATAAACTAACATCCTCAGCTATTTTTTTTAATTTAGCTCTTTTATCAGCATATCTCTCTATTTTTTGTTTTCTTTTTATGTTTTTATCAATTGCACTTACTTTTGCCATATACCATCTCTTTTATTTTAAAGGAAAATTTAACTCTAATAATAGAGCTTTACATTCATCAACAGTTTTAGCGCTCGTAACTATATTAATATTCATACCTAAAGTTTTATAAGCTTTATCTAAATCAATCTCAGGGAATATTGTATGTTCTTTAATACCAAAACTATAATGTCCACTTTGATTGAAGTTTTTAGCAGATAAACCTCTAAAATCTTTAATTCTTGGTAAAGCTACATAAATCAGTCTAGTTAAAAACTCATACATTCTTTCGCCTCTTAACGTAACAATACAAGAAATAGGAGCGCCTTCTCTAAGCTTAAAACTAGCAACAGACTTTTTAGCATTAACTAAAACCGCTCTTTGACCGGCTATTAACGTAAGCTGGTCTACAACATATTTTAAGAAGTTATTATCAGCATCAGCAGTCTTAAAAGCTATATTTAACGAAACTTTTTCCAATTTTGGTACCTCAAGTTCATTCTTATAACCAAACTTTTCTTTTAAATTTTTCTTAATCTGAGTTTGATATAAATCTTTTAAATAAGACATACTAATTACCTACCTTATTACCACTTTTTTTAAAAATTCTAAATTTCTTTCCATCTTCAATTTTAAAACCAACTCTAGCAGGTTTACCATCCTCTATCAAAGACACATTAGAAATATGAATAGGTTTCTCTACTTCTACTATCTGCCCTTGAGAGTTCATTGTTGGTTTTTTATGTTTTTTTACTATATTAACACCAGCAATAAGTACTTTATTTTCCTTTGGGCTAACAGATAAAACCTCTCCTGTTTTACCTTTATCTTTTCCAACTAGTACCATTACAGTGTCACCTTTTTTAATTTTTGCTGCCATAACTATAATACCTCCGGTGCCAATGATAATATTTTGGTAAAATTACCGTTTCTCAACTCTCTGGCAACGGGACCAAAAACTCTTGTTCCCACAGGAGTACCATCTTTATTTACTAAGACGATAGCATTATCATCAAATCTAATAGTACTACCATCTTGTCTTTGTATTTCTTTCTTTGTTCTAACAACAACACCACGTGCTACATCACCTTTCTTAACTTTTCCTCCAGGTATCGCACTCGTCACAGAAACAACAATAACATCAGCAATTCCTGTAACCATATGGTTAGAACCACCTAAAACCTTTATACATCTTGCCGACTTAGCACCCGAGTTATCTGCAACTGTCAAACTAGTTTCCATTTGTATCATGGCTTATTTCTCCTCCTTATTAACAATAACCCAGGTCTTCCTTTTTGAAATTGGCCTTGAAGATTTTATAAAAACCTCGTCTCCAATTTTTACACTATTACTCTCATCATGAATCATATATTTCTTAAACACTTTAATATATTTTTTATATATTGGATGTTGCTTAAGAAATGACGCTTCACCAACTACAGTCTTATCACCGGCTTTTTTAATTATTTTAACTTTAATATCATTTTTAGCCATGCTTAATCCTGACTATTTAATTTAGTAAACGACCTAGCTATGGACTTTCTTGTCTTCTTAAACAAAGAAGTATCCTTTAAGTCGCCGCTAGACTTTTTAATTCTTAAAGAAAGTAATTTCTTCTTAGACTCAACAATTTCTTGTTTTAAATTTTCTTTGTCTTCTTTTAACATTACTCTTCCTTTCTTTAAATAAGTTTAACAACTTTTGTTTTGAATGGTAATTTAGCGGATGCTTTCTGTAATGCTTCTACTGCTACAGCATCGGATACACCATCAAGTTCAAATAAAATTAGACCAGGTTTAACTTGACACATCCAGTAATTAATAGCACCCTTACCACCACCCATTCTTACACCAAGAGCTTTACTTGTAACAGGAATATGAGGAAACACTCTGATCCACATTTTCCCGGTCCTTTTCATAGTTCTGGTTATACATCGTCTTGCTGCTTCAATCTGATTCGATCTAAGTCTTCCAGCATCTAATGATTTCAAAGCAAATGTGCCAAAAACTATCGAAGAACCAGCATTAGCAACACCACATATCCGTTTTCCACCTTTCTGAAAATTTCTATGTTTAGTTTTCTTAGGTAATAACATCTATCTCTCTTAATAATAAAATTATAAAACAAAAGCATTAAAGTTTTAATATATTCATGTTTAAAGTCAATAAGATATTAAAAAATATCGTTATTTTCTATAAATCCAAACTTTAACACCTATAATACCATAAGTACAAAGTGCTTCAACATGAGAATAATCGACATTTGCTCTCAATGTATGTAAAGGTATTGAACCTTCTCTATAAGTTTCGGATCTAGCAATATCTACTCCGTTTAACCTACCAGATACAGTTATTTTAACCCCTAAGGCACCATACTTCATAACATTTTGAATTGCTTTTTTAACAACTCTCTTAAATGCAGCCCTGTTCTCAATTTGTTTAGCAATTGATTGAGCAACTAATTCAGCATCCAAATCAGGTTTTTCAACCTCAACTATTTTGATTGCAACATCATTTTCTTTTATTTTCTGCTGAATATTTTTTTTCATTTTTTCAATATCAGCACCTTTTTTACCTATTAAAATACCAGGTTTTGATGTTTTTACCAAAACAGTTACATGATTACCAGTTCTTTCAATAATTACTCTTGCTATAGAGCAATTCTTGAAATTTTTCATTACATAATCTTGTATTTGTAAATCTTTTATAAGATTATTCCTATAATTTTTATCATCATACCAAACAGAACTCCAATTATTGTTCAAATTTACTCTAAAACCAACAGGATTTACTTTTTGACCCATACTATTCCTCCGCCTCAGTTAAAACAATTCTAATATTACAAAAAGGTTTAAGAATTCTAGTTCCTCTGCCTCTAGCTCTAGCGGCAAATCTTTTCATAACAAAAGCCTTACCAACATCAATCCTATAAATGAATAATTTGTCTATATCCATGCCATGATTGTTTTCAGCATTTGTCATAGCTGATTTTAATAGATTTTTAACAGATCTAGCGGACCTTAAATTACAAAAAGTCAGCTGTTTCATAGCTTCTTCAACAGGCATACCCCTTATGGCCTTAGTAATCCTACTTAATTTAAGAGGACTTGTTTTTAAATTACTCAAGTAAGCATTTGCATATTTTTTAGTTTCTGTCATATTATAACCTATTTCTTAACTTCCACTTTTCTATTACCAGAGTGGCCATGAAATGTCCTAGTAGGAGCAAACTCTCCGAATTTATGTCCAACCATATCTTCTGAAACCAAAACTGGTACAAACTTTTTACCATTATATACAGCAAAACTAAGCCCTACAAACTGTGGCAAGATAGTCGATCTCCTTGACCATGTCTTTATAACTGGTTTTTTTGGATCTTCAGAAGCCACTTTAGCTTTTTTAATTAAAAATCCATCTACAAACGGAATTTTCCAAGCTGATCTTGTCATATCATCTTACCTCTTACTTTTTATGACGACTTTTTATTATAAATTTATTAGATGGTTTACTCTTTTTACGAGTTCTTCCACCTCTAGCACATACTCCCGTTGGTGATACAGGAATCCTACCACCTCTTGTTCTACCACCATGTGGATGATCAACAGGATTCATTGATTCACCTCTTACACTAGGTCTTCTACCAAGCCATCTACTTCTTCCAGCTTTTCCTAGTTTTTGATTTTTATTATCAGGATTACTTACAGTACCAACAGTTGCTAAACAATCTAACAAAAACATTCTTGTTTCTCCAGACTGTAATCTCACTATGGCGTAACCATCATCCTTACCAGCTAGTTGTGCAAATGTTCCAGCACTTCTTGCTACTTTTGCTCCAGCTCCTGGTTTGCTCTCTATATTATGTATAGTAGTACCAATAGGAATAACCATTAATGGCATTGCATTTCCAGGTTTTATATCAAGCAACTTTCTCGAAGAAGAAATTTTATCACCAACTTTTAATCCTTCAGGTGCTATTATATA
>CALXRO010000107.1 GCA_944390875.1 uncultured Rickettsiales bacterium | reverse complement strand
CATTTGGTATTAAATATGAACCAAATAATAAATTAAGTATTTCTTTAGATACCTATGGTTCATATGATACAAATAATTATATGAATGTTGGTGTAAGTATTGAGGGAAGGTGGAGGATGAAGTAATATTTATTAATTTTTTAAAGAACCTATTGGTACTATTAAAATATCATCTTTTATCTTGTAGGCATATTTTCCTAATCCTACTATTAACATTTTAAATTTTGGTTGTTTCATTTTTATAGTATCAATATTTTTAGATAATTTATTTAATGATTTTATACCTTCATTAATTGCTTCTTCGCCACCAAGTTTTATTTCAACTAAGCCATATGAGCCATTACGCAAGTGTATAACAGCATCGCATTCTAAGTTATTACTATCTCTATAGTGGTAAACATTACCGTCTAATGCTTCCGCATAAATTTTAAGATCACGGATACACATATTTTCAAAAAGAAGTCCCATTGTTTTTAAATCGCTTATTAAATCTTTTGGTCCTAACCCTAGAGCAGCTATCCCAATTGATTGATCGGTAAAATACCTTGTGTCTGACGTTCTTATTGCGGCTTTTGATCTTAAATTTGGATTCCATGCTGGAACGTCTTCTATAACAAATATTTGTTTTAGTGCTTTTATATAAGACGCAATTGTATCTTCAGATATATTTGTTGACTCATTAGCTTTTATATCTTGAACAATAGAGTTTAATTTTGTTTGAGTTGCAATTGACCTAGCATATGATCTGATTAGTCTTATAGCTCTATCTTTGTTTCTTTCTACATTATCTACTCTTGAAATATCAGTATTTATTATACCATCATAATAATCGATAGCTTGTTCTAAAGCTATCTTTTCAGAACAATTTAATGCTTTAGGCCAACCTCCGCGACATATCAAAAAAGATAATTTATATATATCTATCTCAGAAGTTCCATCAATATCTGTTTTGCCTTCAAACAGATCGCCAAGTGAAACAGAACCAGTTGAATCTCCAGATTCAAATAAACTCATTGGTCTCATTAATAATCTACTAATTCTTCCAGTACCTGAATGATATATTTTTGAAATGTCTGCTGGAATCGCTGAGCCGGTTAGTATAAATTGCCCAAACTTATCTCTTTGGTCAACTTCGTAACGTACAGCATCCCATAATTTTGGTACTATTTGCCATTCATCAATTAGTCTAGGCGTTGCACCATTTAAGATAATTGATGGTTTTATATTTGCTAATTCTTTATTATTTTCTATCGCATCTTGATTTTGCATTGAAACAACACTTTTGGCTATTTGTTTAGCTGTCGTTGTTTTGCCACACCATTTTGCTCCTTCAATCAAAACTGCACCTTTACTTTCTAGTTTGAATTTTAGTATTTTATCAACTATTCTTTTTTTGTATTTCTGCAAAATAATATTATATAAATATGTTTATATTATATATAATAAGTTTATTTTTCGTATATTTCAAGTATCTATTCGGCAGTTTGAGGTATTTTTGTTCGGCAGTTTGAGGTATTTTTGTTCGGCAGTTTGAGGTATTTTTGTCCGGTAGTTTGAAGTTAAATAATTTTAGTAGCACATTTATTGTTATTAATAATTCACTAAAATTACAAAATTTCAACAAAGTCCTTCATTATTATTTTTTCACCTGCTTTTTCAAAAATAATAGTTAATTTATCTTTTTCTTCCTTTTTTATATAGCCTATACCAAATTTTTTATGCAAACATTTTTTTACAAGTCCAGAAGTCATATTTTCTTTATTGTTTATATTTTTTATATTTTTGGAATTATTAAAATAATTTTTTTTATAATTATTTTTATTTTTATAATAGTTATCATAATAATAATTGTCTGAACTTACATCAATAACTTCTACATTTTTCTCTGGAAGTTCATTTATAAACCTAGATGGACTAATTGCTGATATTTCACCATGATCATATTCATATTTTGAACAACTTATATATAGTCTACTTTTTGCCCTTGTTAAAGCAACATAAGCTAAACGTCTTTCTTCCTCTATTGTATTTATTTCATTAACTGATTTTGGATTTGGAAATATTCCTTCTTGCCAATTTGGTAAAAAAACTGTATCAAATTCCAATCCTTTAGCAGAATGTATTGTCATTATGTTAACGGAATCAAAATTAATTTTTTCATTATTATCACTAATCAAACTTATATATTCAAGAAACTCGCTTATATCTGTAAAATCATTAAGTGTACTTAACAACTCATCTATATTTTCTAATTTTGTTTTTGATTCAAAATCGTTATCTCTGGTAATAAATTCTCTGTAACCTGTTTCAGTTAATATTATTTGCATAATATTCTTTGGTGTTGCCGTTTTTACTTCTCTTATCCATTCTTTCACTATTTTTGTAAATTTTATTAATTCTTCTTTTGTTTTTCCTTTTATTGCTTGATTACTACATAGATTTTCTATTGATGATAAATAATCAAGATTATTTTCGCTCACAAAATCAATTATTTTAGAAACAGTAGCATTTCCAACTCCTCTTCTTGGTACATTTATTATACGCTCAAAAGACAAAGAATCAGATGTATTACAAATAAATTTAAGATAAGCTATACAATCTTTAATTTCTTTTCTATCATAGAATTTCAGACCACCAATGACTCTGTATGGTATTGAATATTTAAGAAAAACGTCTTCGAGAATTCTTGTTTGATAACTTGCTCTTACTAAAATTCCAAAATTCCTATATTCAATATCTTGTAATCTTTTCTTTATATCTTCTATTTCATTAGCTATAAAAGTTGCTTCCTGTTTAGCTTCATTACATATTATAATTCTAATTTTTTCATTATCTTTGTCATTATTACTGTAAAGTTTTTTATTATGGCGATTTTTATTGTTAGATATTAAATAAGATGCTGCTTCTAATATATTTTTTGTGGACCTATAATTTTTTTCCAATTTAATAATTTTTGCTTTTTTATAATCATTTGTAAAATTTAAGATATTTTTTAATTCTGCACCTCTCCAACCATATATTGATTGGTCATCATCTCCTACACAAGTTATTTTTACCAAATCATTGTTCTCAACACCACTTATAAACTTTAACCATTTATGCTGCATTGAGTTAGTATCTTGATATTCATCAACTAGTATATATCTAAATTTTTTATTATAATAATTTTTAATATCTAAGTGTTCTGAAAATAATCTTAAATTTAATAATAATAAATCAGAGAAATCACACATTTTCATTTGTCTTAATTTATCTTGATATTTTATAAAAACTTCATCTAACATATATGGTTCATAATTGTTTTTGTTCTTATATGTGCCATCTTTCTTTTTACTTATTATTTCAACATAATGTTTTGGA
>CALXRO010000106.1 GCA_944390875.1 uncultured Rickettsiales bacterium | reverse complement strand
TAAACAAAATATGATGGCTTTTTATTAAGATCAAACACTATTCTGTAATAATCATCTCTATCTTGTTTTCTGCAATCAATTATTTCGGCTTGACAGTTATTTAAAAAATCAGCAAAAAATATCAATGAAATATAAAAAATTATAGTTAGCATTAGATTGTCTTTTGATTACTCTCAATCGTATCTTCTATTTTTTTCATTAATAAATTCTTATCAATATCTTTATAATCAGAATATTTAATCATAGGCATAATTTTAACTGTAATCACTCCAGGTTTTTTAATAAATTTACCCTTGGGCCAAATATTACCTGAATTTAGTGATATTGGCAATATATCAAGTTTATTGACACTTGCTATACCTAGTAAACCAGGTTTATAAGGGTATTCCTTGGTTGTACTATTTACTGGTGTTCTTGTACCTTGAGGAAATATAAGGAAAGTTTTTCTACCATTTTTTAAATAACTTCTAGATTCATTTAGTAATTTTTTCATTGATGCTATACCATCATTTCTATCAACAACCATCTTGCCAACTACTGCTAAAGTAGGACCAAATATAGGTATCATCATTAGTTCTTTTTTGACTACACAAACGGGACAATCTGGCAAAAAAGCATATAAAAAATAACATTCCCATGTTGATTGATGCTTTGATACTACTAAAAAATTTCCATCAGTTACAACATTTTCTTCTCCAAGTACTTTATAATTAACACCACATATAACTTTAAGCATTTTTATATTAAACATTGCCCATGTTCTTGTTTTTTTCATAAATTTATTCTTATTATGAAACAATTTTTCTTCAAGTAACATGTATCCTAAGAGCAACCAATTTAAAATAAAACAAATCTCATATATAAGAGATCTTAGAAAATATACTATTATCATTTTTTTAAATCCTCCAATTCCCATCTTGCTTTTGGAGCAATATCAAGTGTATCAAATAATCCAATATTATATCTCTCCAAAGCAGCATTTGCTACCATTATACCATTATCTGTACATAATTCAATAGGTGGGGTAATTAATTTACAAGAATAATTTTTACAAATTTCTGACATTTTGGTTTTTATATATTGATTTGCACTAACTCCACCAGATATAACAAATGTCTTTATATCTTTATATTTATTAATTACATTAATAAATCTGTTTTTGAGAATATCTACCACTGTTTTTTGAAAAGAAGCACAAATATCATCTCTATCATCATCAGATATTTTTCCAATTTTTTCAATTTCAAGTCTAACAGCAGTTTTCAAGCCTGAAAAGGAGAAATTAAACATGTTTTCAAGAAATTCAGTTTTATTTTTATGATCTATGAGTGGTTTTGTAAATTGAAATCTATCTTCATTGCCTTTATTTGCTAATTTTTCTATTTTTGGTCCTCCTGGATATTCTAAACCTACTAATTGTGCTACCTTATCAAATGTTTCACCGAGAGAATCATCAATTGTTTCTCCTATTTTGTCATAATTGCTTATTCCATTAACTTTAAGTATTTGGCAATGCCCTCCAGAAAGTAAGAATAATATAAAAGGAAAATCAACATTATTTGTCAATCTACATGTTAGTGCATGTGCTTCAAGGTGATTTATAGCTATAAATGGTTTTTTTAAAATTGATGCAACTGTTTTTGCAAATACAGTACCAACAATAACACCACCTATAAGTCCAGGACCTGTTGTAGCAGATATTACATCTATATTGTTAATTTCAATATTTGCTTTTTCTAAAGTTTTCAAAAAAGCTCTGTCAATTATATCTAGATGATTTCTTGAAGCAACTTCTGGTACAACTCCGCCAAATTCTTTATGTATGTCTATTTGAGAAATTATTATGTGAGATAATATTTCTTTCTTTTCATTTATAATTGCTATTGCAGTCTCATCACAACTAGTTTCTATTCCAAGTATGTTCATGTTTTTAGCTTTTTGGTGTAAAAAATACTATAACAAGTATTGTTGTAAAAAATAGTATTTCCTTTAATGTAATTGAATTAGAATAATTGTAAACTATATAGAAAGATACTAGCGATATTATGGTTGTGTATAACATTTTTTTGTGTTTTTTTAAATTGTATATTATTTTTTGAATAAGTAAAAATCAATAAACAAATTATAATTGCTAATTAGCAATTTTTATTATATCTACCAATACTTTATATTTTGAATTTTATTTTTTTCTTAAAAAGGAAATAGTAAGCATATTATTCTTTACAACAATCTATGGTTTTACTAACAAAATCTTTTATAGATTTTACAATGCCTTTTTTTTCTACTTTTTCATTTTCATGGAATGTTTTTTTTATATCTTCTTCTTTTTCTTCTTCTTTCTCAACATTTTCCAAAGTTTTTTCATCAAGTTTTTTTATAAGTTTTTTAGTTTCGTTTTCATCTAAAGCTTTAAGATTTAATCCCCAGAATAGACAATACAGATTGTAAGCTTTATCAAACAAATCATAAGCCTCCTCTTTTTTATTTGAGTGTAAAGCTTTGGTTGCAACTTCCGACAGACGCATACAACTTGCTAATAGGTGTTTTGAAATACACCAAACTTCACCTTTATATGATTTTATTATTTTACCAAGTAATTCTTTTCTATATTCTCTTATATTTTCAATCATATCATAAAAAGAATTATCTTTTGTTTTGGCACCACTAAAAAAAAGATGTTCTTCTATACTTATTAAATTCATTATTGCTATTGTTAAATCCTGATCACTAGAAAGGTCTAAAGGATTTACTTTCTTTGTATCATCAATTTTTTGTATAAAATCATTTAGATTATCTATAACTTTCATAAAATACCTATAAAATAAAATTAAGCAAAATACTTACTAAAAGTAAACTGACTATTGGTAACACAACTTTTTCATATGGAAAATGTGGTTTACCATTTTTTTCTTTCATATAATAATATGATTTAGAACTTATAAAAAGAGTTATACTACCTATAATTATTGAAAATAAAAATTTATCAATACCAAAAATAGTTTCCAAATTAAATACAATTGGAGCTTTTTCACCAATATACATTGGTATTATTAGACAATATGTTAAAGCATATATAAGTAAATCTAGAAAAATATTTTTTATATTTTTTTTTCTTAAAAAGGTCACACAACCTTGACTTATTGCTAACAATAGGGCGCCTGCCCAAATACCTATTACACCATCTTTAACACCAAATGTTCTTGATAAACCAAGACCAGATGCTATTGCCACTGCACATACTGGGCATGCTAGAGGTGTTGCGCTCAAATTATTTGGTATTATTAAAAGTGATAAATAATAATAAATTAATTTTTTTATATTTTTAAGTGACATTTATTATTCCAGTTTTCTTTTAGCTAATTCACTGTCAAGAAACATTAATCCTGATTTTGAATCATTATTTAATTTCAATTTATTTAATATATCTGAAGATTGTTCTTCTTCTTGTACTTGTTCATCAAGGAACCAGTTTAAAAAAGACATTGTAGCATAATCTTCTTCATTTTTAGCTTGTTTATAAATCTCGTTTATTTGTCCAGTAACCTTAATTTCATTATCTAGTATATGTTGAAAAAGTTCTATTGGGTCATTCCAACTTGTTCTTGGTTTAGGTACAGATTCTATGACTGGTTCTCCTTGTCTATCAAGTAAATATTTATGAAATTTCATTGCATGTTCTTGTTCTTCAAGAAATTGTACATAACACCAGTTTGCAAAACCTGGTAAATTATTATTACTAAACCATGTTGACATTGATAAATATAAAAAAGCTGATTCAAATTCGTTTGTTATCTGCTTGTTTATGATTGTTTCTATAGTTTTAGATATTTTCATAGTTTTTCCTTTTAGGGATTAATTATGACGATATAATATATTTTAATTAATAATAATCAATGTTAAACTTTAGACATTTAACGATTTATTTTAAATATGCGTTTTACGATGTAAAATGACGTTAATAATTTTGATACTAAATAGTTTACTTTCATAAACAATGTTGCTAAATTATTACCTATTAGTATTTATCGAATTTTATTTTTGTGTATCTTGAAGAGAATAAAGAATTATTAGGAAAAATAGAATATTTACTGTCAGATATACGGGGGTATCTTTGACGTTGATAAAATAGAAAAAGAATTGGAAGAACTGGCCAATATTACAAATATAGAAGGTTTTTGGGCTGAAAACGAAAAATCTGAAGAAATTTTAAAAAAGAAAAATTATTTAGAACATTTACTAGAAAAATATAAATTTTTTGAAAATAATAAAAATTTATATAAAGAACTTTTTGAATTATCAGAAAATGATGCAGAAATGTTAACTGAAATAAATAATTCTTTAAAATTATTATTTAGATCAATTGATAATTTTGAAATGGAATTAATGTTTGATGAAGAAGAAGATAAAAATAATTGTTTTTTAGAAATAAACACAGGAGTTGGTGGTACTGATGCTTGTGATTTTTCTCATATGTTATTGCAGATGTATATTAGATGGTGTCAAAATAACAACTATAATGTTAAAATACTAAATATACAGAATGGAGATGAAGCTGGTATAAGTAATGCAGTTATACAAATTAATGGAGAGAATGCTTTTGGTTGGCTAAAAAATGAAAGTGGTATACATAGATTGGTTAGAATATCTCCGTATAATGCTAATGGTAAAAGACAGACAAGTTTTTCAAGTGTTTGGGTATATCCTATTGTTGATAGTAAAATAAACATAGATATTAATGAAAATGATTTAAAAATAGATACATATAGGTCATCTGGAGCTGGTGGACAACATATAAACAAAACTGACTCGGCAGTAAGAATAACACATATTCCAACAAAAATAGTAGTTCAATGTCAAACTCAGAGATCACAACATCAAAATAAAGAAGAAGCTATGAAAATGTTAAAATCTCGCCTTTACGAACTTGAAAGGGAAAAAAGATTGGAAGAAAAAAATAAGATAAATAATAAAAAAACTAATAATGGTTGGGGCTATCAGATAAGAAGTTATTTTTTAAATCCAAAACAGCTTATAAAAGATCTTAGAACGGGCTATGAAGTTAATAATTTTGAAAAAATGATGAACGGTGATTATCTAACTGATTTTATGAAAAGTTATATAAAGTATGAAAAAACAAGAGATAAAATCAATCCATAATGTTAACAATTGAATTATCAAGGCTCTTATCAAGTTTTACTTGACAAGCCAATCTTGATGTTTGTGTTAAATTTGTTTTTCTATCAAGAACATCTTGTTCTCGTTCAGGTATGTCCATATTATTGTAATGTTCTTCATCAAATTTAACATGACATTTACCACATGCACAATTACCTTCACAATTTGATTTAATGTTAATTTCATTTTCCTGTATAAATTTTAATAATGTTTTACCATTATCATTCTCAGAAAAATATAGATCTTTGTCATTAATTGTTATTTTAAAATTTTTCTTGTCACTCATTGGTTAATTTTATATTTTGATTATTTTTAATTTTAATGCAAATTTTTAATAAAACAATTAATTAGTTATTGCAAAAAAATTGATAAATATTCTTTTAAAAAATAAAGAATAATTATGAATGAAGACAGAATAAAAAATGGAAAACACGTTAACTAATATTGAAAAAACTATAGACTATAGTAATTTTAATAAATATTAGTAATATTATTGTTAGATATTCAAAACATAAAAAAGGAATTGAATATGGAATTATTTAATAGTATTAAGAATATTAAAGATTATAATATTGTTAAATTTTTATCATTAGTTTTAAAAAATTTTAAATAGAAAGCAGTGGATTTTCTGATTGTATTTAAATCTCCTGTAAAAGTATGAACAAAAAAATAAGGTATGGCTATTTGGCAGGACAAACTAAAATTTTATAGTATTATACATAATTTTCTGATGTACTAAATATATTTGTGTATTGCTTTTGTCAAATATTGACATATTATTTCAAAAAAGCGCCTATAGCTCAACTGGATAGAGTATCTGACTTCGAATCAGACGGTTGGGGGTTCGATTCCCTCTAGGCGTGCCAAAATAGCAATAAATGATTATCAAAGATATTGAAACTTTTGCCACAAAAATAGGAAAAAGTGGGCGAATTTTAGGACTTGATATAGGTAGTAAAAATATAGGTATAGCATTATCAGATAAAGGACAAAATATAGCTACACCAAAATTAGTTCTAAAAAGAAAAACAACTATTAGTTGTATAGAGTTTATAGATAAATATGCAAAAGAAAATAATATTGTTGGTATTGTTTCTGGTATGCCTTTAAATAGCCATAATTATGAAACAGATTTTTCTAAAAAAATAATGAATTTTCTTATAGTTTTAGAAAAAAAAACAAATTTGCCAATATTTTTGAGTAATGAATACTTAACATCATTTGATGCAGAAGATATACTTATTGATAAAATGAATATAAAATACAAAAAAACAAGACAAATTATTGACAAAATAGCTGCTTCTTGTATTCTACAGGATATCTTAGATAAATTATAAAAATGTTTGGGGAAAATATAAAAAACTTAACAGAATCAAATTATAAAGAATTTAGTGAAAACAATATATATAATATTAAAAGTATATTAAAAGAAGTTGATAATTATGATTTTATAAATATAGATACAACATTTGATTTGTTGGACTATATTAATAAAAGAGAAATGGAAATATGCGTTATTAATTTGTCAAAAAATAAATATTTTTGTAGTAATAAATATTGTTTAATCAAAGATAAACTGTATAGATATGATAAACTTGAATTAATATCGCATTTTGGTGATAATTATAGTAGTTATGCCTTTATAGCAAATAATGATGAATACTTTATAAAATTTTGTTCAAGAATAAATTTACTAGAATTTTATGAAGAATCTATTAAAGAAGTTGAATTTTTACATGAATATAAAAATCGTGGAATTGACTTTGTAGATAGGCAGGAAATATATGATTATGATATAAATGAAGAATATGTAATAAGTGTAAGAAGACTTTTAAAAGGGGATTTTTTAAGTGAGAAGTTATTATCAGAAATTGATAAAGATAAAAAATTACTTATTATTGAAGAAGTATTTAGACAATTAAGCTATATTGAAAGTATTGGTTTTATTTATAATGATGTTAATTGTGCAAATGTTATGTTTGATGGCCAAAATACTACAGTTATAGATCTTGGTTCAAATCAAAAATACTCAGGTAAGCGTGTATTTTTATATACTTTTAGTAGGTTAAATGCTTTTAGTATATATGATTCTGTTCTTATTTTTGTATATAATGTGTTTAATATTAAAAAAGATTATATTTATGAAACAAAATTTTCACAAAATATAATAAATAAAATAATAAATGTATATAATTACGAGTCATACATTATGGATCTAATAATTGAATTATTAAGGTTAAAATACAAGGATTCTTGTTCTTTTAATGATATTTTTGAAATAATAAAAAATTATAAAAAT
>CALXRO010000105.1 GCA_944390875.1 uncultured Rickettsiales bacterium | reverse complement strand
TAGCTAGCTTCTATAATTGCTGGACGAAAAAATAGCATATTGTTGAGTAGCATAATGTTTTTAATTTTTGAGATATTATCAGTTTTATTTAGTTCTGCTATTAATAAACAATATCCTTTCAAATTATTTGTTATATTTTCGATGATATTTTTTTTATTTTCTAATAATGAACCAAATAATGAAACTCTTTTATTTTTTAAATTATTTAATTTAGAATTTTTATCATATTTCTCATTAACTAGATTTTTACTTAAAAAAGATTCTTTTTTAATTTACAAGCCTCTATTTCATAAAAAATTTTAACATCTTCTCTTTCAATCTTTAAATTTGGCTTAACTATAGCTAATTTTGCTAAACTAAAAAAGAAAAAAGGAACTCCTACAATACTACTCATATGATATTATAAAAAACTATTTTTTAATGGGATAGAAACTCTTTGAAAGTTCAATTATTCTTGAAGTACCTTCCCTCATTTTTTCTCTTATTTTCTGCTCTCTTTCAAATGGATCTTCCTCTTCATTTATATCATCTATTCCCATACTTCTAAGAATTTTATTAATTTCCTTATGTAATTCCCATTCTTTTCGCATTATCTCTCTTCTTGAAAGCGTTTCTACTGGCTTATAAGGAGGAATTTGTATATCTATAATTTGATTACTCATAATAAATCCTATTAAAAGTTAATAATTAAAATTATACGATTATATAATAATATTAAAAATATATTTGTCAAGTTTATATAGTTTTTAAATATAAAATCTTTTGTAATTTTTTAAAACTACATATTTCTCATTTATTTCAAAATTAGCTTGCCAAAGTTCAACACCAAGTGATACATTTTTTTTAACAATTTTAGAAACTTTATCATAATTTTTACTATGTTTAATAACTCTAAAACCAGGATTATCATACATAAAACAAGTTAATAAAATTGCACGTTCATTATTTTTAAGACTTTTTCCTAATTCATTCATATGTTTTATAAAACGATCAGTTGAATCAAACTGACTAATTTTCTTAATTTTAACATAATCTGGAATATCTATTTGTAAAAATTGCAAAGGCATCTTTATTTCTATATAAGTATTACCAACTAAAAAATCTAATTTTGATGAACCAACAACCTGCTCTCTCATAATTTTACAGTTACTAGTTTCAATCATATCATTAAAACAATTATTTATTAAATAATACTCAACATACTTATTTATTGAATTTTGATTTATACCTATCCAATTTTTATTTTTATCTTCAAAATTATTTAATGATATAGCTTCAACAGTATATTCTGTTTTACGCTTAGTGTTTTCTGATCTTGAAAGTAAGCAAGGTCTTCCATTTACTTCTATATTACCTATACGACCAGTTGTAGGACAATGGCTTCTAAATATCTTTCCATTTAATTCTGCCATCATAACAAATTGGCTATTTTTTGATTTAATTATTCCTTCAGATAGTTTTTCTTTAAAATATAGTTTATCCATTCACATTGTGTTTATTTTTAAATACATCATATAAAATATAAATAATAATACCAATAAAAACACTACTATCTGCTATATTAAATGCTGGCCAATGATAGTCTTTAATATGAAAATCTATAAAGTCTATAACAGAGCCTCTATAAAATCTATCAAATATATTTCCAATTGCACCGCCAAGAATAAGGGATAAAGATATACTTTCAGTATAATTATTACTTTTTATAATATTAAGAATTAATATGTATGAAATTAAAATATTTATTGACATTATTATGTATGACATAAATTTAATGCCATTAAATATTCCAAAACTAATTCCACTATTCCAAACAAGCACTATATTTAAAAATTTTGTTTTTCTTATAAAAAATTCAGTACCATCAGAGTTTAACATTAAATCTGTTATTTTTTTTAAATAAAAGATCTTTGTCATTTGATCAATGATTAGTATAATTATTACTATTATGATTGATATTATGAATAATATTCTATTATTTATTATCTTTTGTTGCATAATTATTATCTTTTATTGGTATTAATAAAATAACACATAATCCTCCAAGTTTTCTAGATTTTGTAAAATGAATTTTACCATTATGCATGTCAATTATGTGTTCTACTATTGATAATCCTAACCCAGTACTATTTCTTTTCGAATCTTTATTTACATGATGATAATATGATTTTTTTATTTTTTTTAATAAATCTGTGCTTAAACCAGAACCATCATCTTCTACAGCAACTATAAGTCGTGTTTTTCTTGTTTTAACATTTATATGTATATTCGAGACTCTATATCTTAAAGAATTATTTATAAGATTATTAATACATCTTTTAAATAAATCTTTTCTTATATAAACGTTTTTATCCTGAATATCATAAAAAGCCCTAATATTTTTATAACCACTTCTTTTATATTCAAAAATTATTTCATCAAAAAAATCAATAATATTTGTCAATTCATAATTTCCAATTATTTCTCCTTTAGCAAATGAAAGATATTCATTTATCATTTTTTCCATTTCACTTAAATCCTGTTTAAAAAATCCAGCAATTTCGCTATCATCAAGAAGTTCTGTTTGTAATTTCATTCTAGTAACAGGCGTTCTTAAATCGTGTGATATTTGTGCCAGCATTGTTGTCCTTGATGATATGAGGCTTTTCATCTTTTTAACAAGATTTAAAAAAGCAAAACCAACTTCTCTTATTTCATCAGCCCCAGTAGGTTTAAAATCTAAATTATCTTTTTCAAGATAAGAAAAATCATTTGCAAAATTTTTTAAATTCTTTATAGATTTAACTTGATTTTTTACGAAAAAATAAGATATTAAACCTATTATTAAAAATGCCAAAACATTCCAAAAAATCATTAAATTTATTCGTGAAACTATTATATAGTTTTTATCAATATTAAACATTAATATATCTTTATCAACTAGTATGGATATTTTATAATTATTTGACTCATTTGAAAAATCTGTTACAAATAAATTTGTTTCTTTTAATTTACTTCTCAAATATGCTGTAGGTCTAAAAATAATATATTTTTTATAATCTTTAAAATTTATCCTATTTTTCTCTGTATCGTTATTCGTTATACTAACCTCCATTCTCTTTGAAAGATTTATATTTATCAAAAATTTATATCTGCTACATTTGGGTTCTAAACATTTTTTATATTTTTCTTCTATATCAACAATTTCTTTAATAAGATTGTCTATATTACTTCTTGACACTCTATCCCAATATCTTTGTGAAAATATGTAAAATGATGCTAATTGCAATAAAAACATTGGCAATAAAACCATTAACATAAATCTTGACATTAAAGTCGTTGGTGAGATTATTTTAAATAAATTTCTTATTCTTCCCATTTATTTAACTAAAAATCAAGTTCACTATAATATCTAGATGGCTTATATCCTGGTATCTTATCAAATAAGATTCTTCTAAAACCTTTTTTTGATTTTATTATTCTATACCATTCTCTTAATTTTATATACTTATTCCAGTCAATATAACCAAGATAATCTAAAATTGATAATTGTGTCGCAGAAGCTATATCGGCAATTGTAAAGATTTCTGAAGCCAGCCACCTATGTTTACTTAAAAGATATTCGATATAATTTATATGTAGATCTAAATTTTTTAGAGCTACATTTAATTTATCCATATTTGTACTACTACGGCTATTTAAAGTATTTAAAAATGTTTCTTCAATTATGTATTTTGTGACTTCTTGATAAAATTTTTTATCAAACCACATATGAAGTCTCTGAATTTCATATTTATCTTTTGAATTATTACCTAAAAAATCAAAATAATCTAATTCATCTTTACCCCTTTCTTCATTTGCTATATATTCACATATCAAGTAACTATCACATATAACTTCTCTGGTTTTAAGATTTTTTAGCACAGGCGTTTCATTGGCTGGATTTAGTTTTAAAAACTCTTTGTTTCTTATCCAAAATTTAACATCAGTAATTTGGTAATCTAATTCCATCTCGTCCATATAAAATCTTGCCTTTCTTGAAAAAGGACAAAAAACGGACTCATAAAGAATATATTTGGACATAAATAAAAATAATAAGAATGTTCATATTTTGATATATTGTATATATTAAATCATTAAATGAAATAGTCTAGGTTTTAATTTTATTTAAATGTGAATATAAAACTTGTATTTTCATAATTCTGTTTCATAATTCGGTTTAAATAAATTATAGTAAAAATAATGAACAGAAATGAAGTGATAAATAAACTAAGAGAAGCTAAATTATTAGGAAAAGGTGGGGCAGCATTTCCTGTTGCAGATAAATGGGAAGGTGTATTAAACGCAGAAGGCGAGTTAAAGTATATAATATGTAATTCCTCTGAAGGCGAACTTGGGTTATTCAAGGATTTATATATATGGAGAAATTATATGGATACCGTTTTTAAAGGAATAGAATATGGATTACAATTTTTAGGCAATGCAGAAGTATATATTCATATTAATCAAGATTATTTAAATGAATTAAAACCACAATTATTCAAATACATAAATGATTATAAATGGCAATATAAATTTCATATATCAATAGAAAATCCATGTTATATAGGCGGAGAAGCTAGTGCTTTAATGAATATAATAGAAACAGGTATTGCACAGCCAAAACCAAGAACACATAGGACAGTTGTTAAAGGTTTATTTGAAAAACCAACAATGATGCAAAATGTTGAAACGTTTTACGATATAGCTAATGTTTTAGATAATAAATATGATTTTTGCCGCTTTTCTGGTATATTTGGAGATGGTATTAATAAAAAATTTCTCGCAAAACATAAAATAGATGATCCAATATCAAAAATTCTCAAAGATAATAATGTTAACCCAGAGTTTGATTATTATGTACAAATAGGTGGTAGCGCTTCTGGTCCTGTTTATAATTTAAATCAGTTAGATGATGTTATCATGTGTGGTGCTGGTTCAATAGAAATTTTTGATAAAAACAAAAGGGGATTTTTAGAATTTATAAAAAGACTAGGTGATTTTTATCAAAAAGAAGCATGTGGTAAGTGTAAAGGTAAAGAATTTGCAACTAATTTAAATTCTACAATTATATTGCCAATAGATTCGGAAAAAGAAGCTGTCGATAATATAAACAATATGTTACCATTTATTAATGATATGAATAAAAAAACATTTTGTAAACTTTGTAAAAGTCTTAA
>CALXRO010000104.1 GCA_944390875.1 uncultured Rickettsiales bacterium | reverse complement strand
CTTCTTTTAATTTTTTGAATTTATACCAAAATCTGAAAGATTTTTTTGACATTTTCCCGTTTAAGACTATAATTGGACAATTTTTAGCTGTTATTGAAAATAAATTAGGCCAAAATTCTGACTCTATGTTAATTAATATATTTGGTTTCCATTTTTTAATAAAAAAATATACAACTGTTGTCAAATCTATAGGAGCAAATTGATGTATTACCTTTTTTTTATTTTTTAATTTTTCTATTTTTTCTAAAACAATCTGTGAACTTGTTAATGTTGTGGTCGTAATTAGTATATTAAAATCATATTTTTCATTAATATTTCTTATTATTCTCCAAGCTGAATTTATTTCACCTATGCTAACAGCATTAAACCAAATTAATTTTCCTTCAGGTCTCTTTATTTTTGTTACACCAAATCTTTCAAAGAATCTTTTTTTATCTTCTTTGCCTATAATTATTCTATAAAGCATCAAAAGAATTATAAATGGAAATAAAATTACTAGTAAAATTCTATAAAATATAATAGCTATCATAAATCAATAATTTTCCTGATTTGTTTTATAATTTCATCAGTTTCGTTTAATATTTTAACATTTTTGAGATCTATTTTCTTTATATTAAAGTCAAATTTTTTTGCAATATTTCTTTGCAACATGTTTTTATAAAACTCAATATGTTTTTTTCCAATTACTTCGATTGGCAGATATAAATATAAACTTTTGCCAAAAGTTGCTATTTCCGAAACCATTGATATTGAATCACATGTAACAAATACAACTTCACTTTTATCAAGAAAAATGTAGTATGGATTTGGAATATTCATTCCTCCATATATATATAGTATGTTTTTGCATTTTAGATTATTTTTGATTTCTTTTATACATTCATTATTAGTTCTTCTACTTGTTGTTATAAGTAAAGTTCCATTATAATCAGAAACAATATCTGATATTTTTTTTGTCAATTGGCCTATTTTATTAGGGTTCATTTTTCTATTCTTAACATCACCACCAACTACAAACAAAAAAATTGGTTTATTGCATAATTCTAACTTACTTTCCCAATATTCTTTGATTTCTTTTGATATTTCTGGATTATAATCGCATAATGCACCTGTAAAATTTATTACGTTTTTATATTTATTTCTGCGTAAAAAATTATCATGATACGGCAATAATACAATATCAAATTTCTTAAAAGATAAATTTGGATTTAATATTGATATTAGCTTTACATTCTTATTATTATGTTTTTTATGATACTTTTTTAGATATAAAGCTAAGCCAGCTAATCTCCTACCTGCAAATATTATAATATCAGATGGATTATTATTAATAATATTACTACTTTTTTTAAAATTTATACCAATTTTATTTGGCTTCAAAAAGTTTGGTAAAGTTATAAATTTGTTATAGATTATATTCTTTACTTCATAATTGTTATCAATTGCTTTTGCTAAAGATTCCGCTTGTTTACTACTGCCAATTTTGTTGTCTCTTAAGACCCAAATAGTCATTTTATTGAATATTAAATATAAAGACATACTATTACTCGCAAAAGTTAAGTCAATTAATATATTATTTGTTAAATGTTAATAAAAAACGAAATTTTTGATATTGCAAAAGAAGCTATACAAATAGAAATAGCTGGTCTAAAAAGTCTAATAGAACATTCAATAAACGATAATTTTTTTGAACTGATATCTGATATAATTTCAACAAAAGGAAGAGTGCTATTAAGTGCTGTAGGGAAACCAGGATACATAGCTAGAAAAGTTGCGGCTTCTTTATCATCAACAGGTACTCCAGCTTTTTTTATACATCCAACAGAAGCAAGTCATGGTGACTTAGGTATGATAACCAAAGATGATATGGTCATACTTTTATCAAATTCTGGAAATTCTAATGAGTTGAACGACATAATTGCGTATTGTAAAAGATTTGCAATAAGGCTTGTTGGTATAACAAGAAATCCAAATTCGTTTCTAGCAAAATCATCAGATCTAGCAATTATATTAGAAAACGTAAAACAAACAAATAATATAAATTCACCAACTACAGATACAATTATGTTTATGTCATATTTAGATGCTGTAACAACAGTACTTATAAATGTTAAAAACTTTAATATTGATAACTTTAAAAATTTTCATCCAGGCGGCAAACTTGGAGCTTATATGATTAAAGTTTCAGATATAATGAGAACTAACACATCCATACCAAAAATAAATATAAATAAAAACATTACTGAAGCCATAGAAGAAATGAGTTTTAAAGGTGTTGGAGCTGTAATAATAGTTGACAATGACGATAATATACTTGGTATAATATCCGATGGTGATTTAAGGCGTAAAACATTAGAGTACGGAAATATTTTAAATAAAAAAATAGAAGATATAATGACAAATTCACCAAAATTTATTAATAATTCAAAATTAGCCGTTGAAGCAGTTGCATTAATGACAGAGAAAGAACGTTATATACAAGTTTTACCAGTTGTTGATGATAATATGAAAATAGTTGGCATTCTACATATACAGGATTTATTTAAAGCAAGAATAATTTAAGGAGGTTATTATAATGTTTAAGTTTTTTAAGACTATAAACAAAGAAGATAAAGAGATATCAAAATCATCAGATAAAATAAAATTTGGTCTATCTTCTTTAGTGTTCGGCAAAAAGCTAACACAAGACATATTAGACGATATTGAAGATGTTCTATTAACTAGTGATATTGGCGTAAAAATAACAAATGATGTTATTACTTTTTTAAAAGAAAACAGATTTAATAAAGAAACAGATTTGAATGACATTAAGAATATTGTTTATCAAAAATTATTAAA
>CALXRO010000103.1 GCA_944390875.1 uncultured Rickettsiales bacterium | reverse complement strand
CTTGAGTTACTTCTTTTATATTTTGATTATCTATATATATTCCTCCTTCATTAACATCATAAAATCTTAATAATAAATTTATTAAAGTACTCTTTCCACTACCTGTATAACCAACTAGACCGAGTTTAGTATTTGGTTGTATTGTTAGAGAGAAGTTTGAAAAAATATTATTATTTTCTTCATAACCAAAACTAATATTATGAATATCAATTTTGCCTTCAATTATGTCTAATTTTTTAGCATTTTCAATGTTTGTAACTTCCATTGGTTTATTTAATATTTCCAAACTTTGCCTTATTATACCATACTGATCTACCATAGCTGCTATCTCTTCATTAAAGTATTTTATAGATTTAACAATACTATATGACATTGTTACAACAAAACTTATATCACCAATACTTATAAGGTTACTATAATACAACTTTACAGATATAAATATATTAGCTAGTAGTAATGGACTTGAAAGTAGAGTTCTTAAGCTTTCATAAAACATTTTATTTTTATAAAGATCCTTTTCTTTAAGATAAACAGCCTTAGTTTGTTGTCTGATTATTGATTGTTCATAAGCTTTATTTGAAAAACTTTTTACATTCAATATATTATCAAAACTGTCGGTTATTCTACCATTAAGCATGCTTTTTTCATCTTCAAATGATTCAACTTTTTTTTTAATTTTATCATTTATAAACATTGTTATTAGAATATATAATATCATCCAAATAATATCAACTGTAAATAATAGTACATGTATTTTATATACATAATATAGTGTTATAACTTTTAAAATACCTTTACAAATTATAACATCAAAAAAATTGTGTAAAAATTTTTCGCTTGTATCTGCTATTTTTGATACTTTAATACTAATATTACCGCTAAAATTATTCTGAAAATAAGAATATGAATATTTTTCTATATAATTGAAAACGTAGCAATATATATTATTTCTAATTTTAGAAAATAAATTTGGGTATATGTATTTTATCAATATGTCGCCAAAAATAAATATTATGTTATATGTAATTAGTATTAATAGATTTTTGTTTACTTCAAATAAGAAATTATCACTTTTTTTATTAATTGTGTTTATTAAATCTCTTATAACTGATTGTGTTAAAACACTATTTACAAGCATGAGTAATATATCAGTGAATATAAATGAAATAAGCCAAATTTTATATTTTTTTGTAAATTTTATTAAAAAATTCTGTGTATTTTTGAACATACTATTTGTACTTTTAATATACTAAGCTTATTCTTATTTTTTTGTTAAAGCAATATGAATTAAATGATATATATAACCGAAAATATTTTTCTATAAACTCTTTTCTATATCTGAAACAGTTTTTGATATCTCTGAATCTTCTTCAGTAATTTCTGATATTTTTTTACAGGCATAAATTACAGTTGCATGATTTTTGTGATTAAATTTTTTTGCGATATCTGGATAACTCTTATTTGTCAATTTTTTACTTAAGAACATTGCCACATGCCTAGGTAATACAAGGTTTTTTAATCTTTTATCTGATTTTAAATCATTTAGAGAAATATCAAAAAATTTTGATGTAACTTCTTGTATCTTTTCTATAGTATATACTTTTTTATCCATATTTTCTGAAAGAACAGTCTCTATAACTTCTTTATCAATATTTATATTTTGTATACTTTTTGTTATATATAATCTTTTTAAACAACCTTCAATTTCTCTTATACTTAAGTTTAAATTTATTGCTAAAAATTCTTGCAAATATTCATTTAAATCTAGATTAAAGTTTATAGATTTTTCTTTAATAAATTTAAATCTTAATTGATAATCTGGATCTTTAATATCAACTATGAAACCACCATTCATTCTTGATTTTAATTTTTCATCTAAGTTTTCCAAATTTTTTGGTGATCTATCACATGCTAACACTATATTTTTTTTATCATTAACAAGTGTATCAAAAGTATAAAAAAACTCTTGTTGTGTTTTATCTTTTCCAGTTATGAATTGTATGTCATCAACTATCAATGTATCTATATTTCTAAATCTATTTTTAAAATCATTAATATCTTGATTATGTAACGCTTGTACAAATAAAAACATAAATTTTTCTGCTGATAGATATACTATATTTTTATTTGGATTTATTTCTTTCATTTTCCATGCTATAGCTTGACAAAGATGTGTTTTGCCTAAGCCAACATTTCCGTATATAAATAATGGATTTATATCTGAATTATAGTTATTACTTTCTGAAAAGTTTTTGGCAACCTGAAAAGCTAATTTGTTTGAGTCGCCTATAATAAAATTTTCAAAACTATATTTATTATTTAATTCTGTACCAATATTATATAAATTCCCATGCTCTGATATACTTGTTATATTATTATTTCTCTCTACTTTTTGTATTTGTTGTTTTTTTTCTTTTTTATTCTCATTAGAATCAATAATAAATTCAAAAGATTTTAAATCAGGATAAAAATCTAACAATATTTGTTTTATTCCTTTTTTTACACAAACTGATTTTTTATATAAACCATTAAGAAAATACCTCTTTACCCAATCTCTTATGAAATTATTTGGTACAGACATTACTATCTCTGATTTAGTTAGAGATACTGGATCTATATTTGATAGCCAAGCTTCGTAATTATTTTTTCCAAATTCTTTAAAAAAAACTTCACGAATATTATTCCAAATTGAAAAATCCAACAAACATGTATCATTACTAATAATGT
>CALXRO010000102.1 GCA_944390875.1 uncultured Rickettsiales bacterium | reverse complement strand
ATTATAATTACTATCATAATTATCATCTAGTATATTGTACACATGAATTAAAGCTTCTACTGATGATTCTTTTTCTTCATAACAACGACAAATAATTGACGACACAGTTTGTTCTAAAAAACAACTAACACTAACAAAACGACTATCATAATGATACATAATTTTTAGTTTTACTTAATATAAATATATTATAACATATTTTTTATTTTTGTCTAGTTATTTTCGCTTATATAATTAGAACTCATTATTATTCAATCTATTTTTGATTTCCTCTAAATCTCCTATTCTTTTATTGTTTTTATTTTTTACTACACTATTTCTTAATATCTCGTTCTCTTTATTTTTTTTGCCTGATAAATAAGCAAAGCATAAAGCTATCAAATTTATTATAGTTAATGATATTATTGCTGTCATAATTTGTTACTATTTAGTTTTTCTTTTACGTCACATATTCTTTCATTTATTTTATATCCTTCTGTACTACAGGTTATAACAATACCTAACCATTTTAATAAAGTCATAGTATTTGTAGGTATATCTTTTGTAGTATATACACTATATATAATAATAAAAATTAATATTACAAAAAATATATACTCAAGTATAATACTACTTGATTTATAACCTTTTGAATTTTCAAATAAAGATGGTCTAACCATTTTTTTATTGTGTTTACTATTTTTTAGTCATATCAATTATATTTTCAATTCGGAAGTATATAAAATTAATGCTATAACACCAAAATAAGGTATCTTTGTAATAATAAAAAACAAAAAGTTGTTATAATTACCTATAGATAATATAGAAAATACATTTATTATATAAATAAAGCAAATTTTATCAAAAACCAATGACAATACAAGATAAAATTAAAGAACTCAGTGATAAAATTACAAAAGCTAATGAAGCATATTATAGATTTGATGAACCAATAATGAGTGATGCAGAATATGACAAAATAAAGAATGAACTATCAGAACTTGAATCTAAATATCCAGAATTCTCTTTAGGAGTACTCAATTATGTAGGTTATAAAGTTTTAGATTCTTTTTCAAAAGTGGAACATAAAACTCCGATGATTTCCCTTAATAATGGTTTTGATAAAAAGGATATAATGGATTTTGTTGATAGGTGCAAAAGATTTCTTGGAACTGATGAAAATTTTAAAATATTTTGTGAACCAAAAATAGATGGTCTATCTTTTTCAGCAAGATATGAAAATGGAATTTTTGTGCAAGGTGCAACAAGAGGTGATGGTATTATTGGTGAGGATATAACCGAAAATTTAAAAACTATAAAATCATTACCAAAAAAACTAAAAACTACAAATCCACCGAAAATATTGGAAGTAAGAGGTGAAGTTTATATGTCTAAGGAAGATTTTATATCTCTTAATGAAAAAAATTTAAAAATCGGCGAAAAAATATTTGCAAATCCACGCAATGCAGCTGCCGGATCACTTAGACAATTAGATACATCAGTAACAGCAGGAAGAAATCTAAAATATTTTGCTTATACATTAGGAGAATTTTCTGACGATTTTAAAATAGAAACACAAGATGAATTAATCAGAAAATTTAATGAACTTGGTTTTACTACAACAAAAGAAATTAAACTTTGCAACGATATTGAAGAAATAATTTCTTTTTTTGAGAATATAAAAGAGATTAGACATAGTCTTGATTATGACATAGATGGTGTTGTATATAAAATTAATAGTTTTGTTTTACAAAAAAGACTTGGGAACGTAGCACATCATCCTAGATGGGCTTTAGCACATAAATTTCCTGCCGAACAAGCTATAACTGTGATAAAAAGAATAGATATACAAGTTGGAAGAACAGGAGCTATGACACCAGTGGCAAGATTAGACCCTATAAACATAGGTGGTGTTATTGTTTCTAATGCTACATTACATAATAAAGATGAAATTGAAAAAAAAGATATAAGAATCGGTGATGAAGTTATAGTACAACGTGCAGCAGATGTTATACCACAAGTTATACAAGTAATTTTAGAAAAAAGACCTCAAAATAGTAAAAAATTCATATTTCCTAATAAATGCCCTATATGTGGTAGTGAGGCAAAATCTTATGGTGATGATGTTGTGATAAGATGTAGTGGAGGTATGAATTGCCAAGCGCAAGTTGTTGAAGGTTTAAGACATTTTGTTTCAAAAAATGCTCTTGACATAGAAGGTTTAGGTGAAAAACAAATAGAAAAATTTTATAATGAAAACAGAATCAGAACATTTTTAGACATATTTTTATTGGAAGAAAGGGAAAACACAATAAAACATATATATGAATCACAAAATAAAGAAAAAGATTTATTTTCCAAAATTGAAGTATTACCAACAAATCATAAAATTAATATGGAAACATATCCTAAATTACCATTATACTATAGTGAAGGTTTTGGGAAAAAATCTACGGAAAATTTGTTTAATTCTATAAACAAAGCAAAAAATGTAAGCTTACCAAGATTCATATTTGCTTTAGGAATAAGATTTGTTGGTGAAATTACAGCAAAATTAATGGCCAAAAATTACATTTCACTTGAAAATTTACTAAATAAAATGCAAATAGCTTCACAAAAAGATTTATTTAATAACAGATCTAATGAAGAATATCAAAAATTTTGCTCAATAGATGGTATAGGTGGAAAAACCGCAAATGCCATTCTTGATTATTTTGGCGATGAAAGAAATATTAATATGATAGTAGAACTTAATAAATGTTTAAATATTTCAAAATATGAAGAAATAAAGCAAATTAATAGTAAGATTAGTGATAAAAACATTATGTTTACAGGAACTCTACAGAGTATGACTAGAGCTGAAGCTAAAGCTAGAGCTGAAGAAAATGGCGCTAAAGTTCTAAGCTCTATTTCATCAAAACTTGATTATCTAGTTGTTGGTTCTGATGCAGGTAGTAAATTAAAAAAAGCACAAGAAATCGATAATATTAAAATTCTAAATGAAGATGAGTTTTTAGATTTACTTAAAAATACATGATAACTCTAAAAAATATAAAAAGCACATCTGAGTATTATATGTGCTTTTTAAAAACTATTTCGTCCTTTTCGCTTTTATTTCTTCAGCAATGTTATTAGGCACTTGATCATATCTTTCAAAAATCATTGTGAATTGTGCTCTTCCTTGGGACAAAGACCTTAAAGAGTTAACATAACCAAACATAGAAGATAGAGGAACTATAGCATCTATAACTTTAATACCACTTCTATCACTCAAATTCCTAATTTGCCCACGTCTGGAGTTTATATCTCCAATTATATCACCCATATAATCTTCTGGTGTTACAACCTCAACTGCCATCATAGGCTCAAGTAAAATTGGATTTGCTTTTGCTATACCTTCTCTAAAACAAGCTCTTGCAGCTATTTCAAATGCTAAAACAGATGAATCGACATCATGATAAGCACCATCAAAAAGAACAGCTTTAAAATCAACAACAGGATATCCTGCTATAATACCAGTGTTTCTAGCTGCCTCAAATCCTTTTTCAACACCAGGTATATATTCTTTAGGAACTCTACCACCAACAACTTCACTTTCAAATTTAAAATCCGATTTATCTTCTTCTGTCTTCGGTTTAGGTTCAAATCTAACATTAATTTTAGCAAACTGTCCAGAACCACCTGTTTGTTTTTTATGTAAATACTCAACCTCAACTGTTTTTGTTATTGTTTCTCTGTAAGCAACTTGAGGTTGACCTATATTTGCATCAACATTAAATTCTCTTTTCATCCTATCAACAATAATTTCTAGATGAAGCTCGCCCATACCTTTAAGTATTGTTTGTCCACTTTCTTGATCAGACTCCACTCTTAATGAAGGATCCTCCGCAACCAATCTTGATAAAGCTATTCCCATTTTTTCCTGATCAGCTTGAGTTTTTGGTTCAACTGAAACTTCAATAACAGGATCTGGAAAATCCATTTTTTCAAGAATTATATCAGTTCCTTTATCAGCAAGAGTTTCACCAGTAGTTGTGTATTTAAGACCAGCCACAGCTATTATATCGCCTGCATATGCTTCTTTTATATCTTCTCTATGATTTGCATGCATTAAAAGGATTCTACCAATTCTTTCACTCTTTCCTTTTATTGTATTTTCAACACTACTGCCAGCATTTAGTATTCCAGAATAAATTCTAACAAATGTTATCGAACCCACAAAAGGATCGTTTGCAACTTTAAATGCAAGGCCTACAAAATTTTTATCATCATATTTTAATAAAAACTCCTTGCCATCCTTTGAACCATGTATACCAGGTATATCTGCAGGACTTGGTAAATAATCAACAACAGCATCTAAAAGAGGCTGTATTCCCTTATTTTTAAATGCAGTTCCATTAAGGACTGGTACAAATTTATTATTTATAGTTCCTTTTCTTATACAAGCTTTAATTTCCGAATTTGTTATTTCTTCGCCAGCAAAATATTTTTCCATAAGAGCATCATCTTGCTCAACTGCTAATTCAACCAATTTCTCTCTGTATTCATTTGCTTTGTCAACCATATCTGCAGGTATATCTTTTTCAACATATGGTGCACCCTGTGTTTCATCTTCCCAACAAAGCCATTTCATTTTTATTAAATCTATCATTCCTTCATAACTTTCACCAGAACCAATAGGTAATTGTAAAACCAAAGGAGTTGCTTTTAATCTATCTATAATCATACTAACAGTTCTGTAAAAATCTGCTCCAGTCCTATCCATCTTATTACAAAAACAAATTCTTGGAACATTATATTTTGTAGCTTGTCTCCATACGGTTTCTGATTGAGGCTCTACCCCAGCAACACTATCAAATACCGCAATTGCTCCATCAAGAACTTTTAAAGATCTTTCAACTTCTATTGTAAAATCAACGTGTCCAGGAGTATCAATTATATTTATTCTATGTTTATTCCAGAAACATGTAGTAGCAGCAGATGTAATTGTGATACCTCTTTCTTGTTCTTGTGCCATCCAATCCATTGTAGCAGCACCTTCATGTACTTCACCTATTTTGTGAGTCTTACCAGTATAAAATAAAATTCTCTCTGTAGTTGTAGTCTTGCCGGCATCTATATGTGCCATTATACCAATATTTCTATATTTCTCTATAGGATATTCTCTTGCCATAATTTTACCTTATAAAATAATTTACCAACTATATGAAGCAAAAGCTTTATTTGCTTCAGCCATTCTAAATACTTCTTCTTTCTTTTTATATGCCCAACCAGTTCCATTCTGAATTTCAATTAGGCTTTTCACAATTTTTTCAGAAAGAGTTTTACCACTTTGTTTTCTTACTGAAGTTGTTAACCATTTTAAAGCTAATGCTATACCTCTTCTATCACCAACTTCAACAGGTATTTGATATGTAGCACCACCAATTCTTCTTGGTCTAACTTCTATCCTTGGAGTTATCTTATCTATTAGTTCTTCAAATAAGTTAACTGGCTCTTTTTTTAATTTATTTTGTAACTCATCTAGTGCATTATAAACAGCTTTTTCTATTATAGACTTTTTTCCATCTAACATTATATAATTTATAAATCTAGCTATTAGAACATTATTATATTTTGCATCAGGAACTATTACTCTCTTAACAGCAGCTCTTCTTCTCATATTTTTATCTCCTAATTATTCAACATTATTTTGGTCTCTTAACACCATATCTTGATCTTGCCTGTTTTCTGTTTTTAACACCTTGTGTATCAAGTGAACCTCTGATTATATGATATCTCACACCAGGCAAATCCTTTACCCTACCTCCTCTTATCATAACAACACTGTGTTCCTGCAAATTATGTCCTTCACCTGGTATATACGCAATAACTTCATTTCCATTTGATAATTTAATTCTCGCAACTTTTCTTAAAGCTGAATTAGGTTTTTTAGGTGTTGTTGTATAAACTTTTAAACAAACGCCTCTAACCTGTGGACAAGCCTTCATAGCCGGTACTTTATTTTTAACAACTCTAGGTTTTCTTGATTTTCTTACTAATTGGTTAATTGTAGGCATCTAATAATCCCTTTAAAAAATTGATAAATAAATAATTAATAAAATTAAGAACGTCTCTTAACCAGCACGACTAAGTCCGAACGAAACTAATTATAATTTATAAAATTATTTTTTCAAGTGATATTATAGCTATTCAATTATAATCTTGAAAATAAATCTGACAAAGTTATAGTAGGATAATCAAAATTTTCTTTAAATATATGGTTGAAAAACTAGTAGTTCTTTGTATTTTAGATGGTTGGGGTCTAACAGATAACACAAAATATTCTGCAATTGCTAAAGCAAATACTCAATTTTACGATTATCTAATTAAAAATTACCCAAACACAAAACTTGAAGCATCTGGTTTAAATGTGGGATTGCCTGATGGTCAAATGGGAAACTCAGAAGTTGGCCACACAACAATAGGTTCAGGCCGAGTTATATTTCAAGATTTACCAAAAATAAGTAAAATAGTTTCTGAGAATAAAATGAAAGATAATCATGTTTTATCTGAAACAATTAAAAAATTAAAAACAACCAAAGGTAATTTACATTTATTAGGCTTATTATCTGACGGTGGCGTACATTCTCATATAGATCATATCATATCAGTTGCAAAAGTTGCTGCTGATAATGAAATAAATGTTTACTTACATTGTTTTTTAGATGGTAGGGATACTCCGCAGAAATCAGCATTAAATTACATAAATAAACTTACAAACGAAATAAAAGATTATAATAACATAAAGATAGCAACCTTAAGTGGAAGATATTATGCTATGGATAGGGATAAAAATTGGGATAGAATTTTAAGAGCTTACGATGTTATAGTTAATGGAGGAAATAATACAATATCTGATCCAATAAAAGTAATAGAAAATTCTTATAAAAATAACAAAACAGATGAATTCGTTGAACCAACTGTAATTGACGATTATAATGGAATGAACGATGGTGATGCATTTATATTTTGTAATTTTAGAGCAGATAGAGCAAGACAATTATCTCAAGCGCTTGGACAAACAGACTTTAATGCATTTAAAAGGAATAAGATAGTAAAATTTTGTGAAATGGTACAATTTACTGAATACTCAGTAGAACATAGCAAATATCTAAAAACTATGTTTCCAAATGAACAAATAACGGAATCTTTAGGTGAAATTATATCTAAAAATAATATGAAACAACTCAGGATTGCAGAAACTGAAAAATATGCTCATGTAACATTTTTCTTTAACGGCGGCATAGAGACAGAATTTAAAGGCGAAGATAGAATTTTAGTTAAATCTCCAGCTGTAGCAACATACGATCTTAAACCCGAAATGTCTTGCATAGAAGTTAATGAAAAATTAATCAACGCAATTGAAAATAAAAAATATAATTTCATAGTAGTAAATTTTGCAAACCCTGATATGGTTGGCCATACAGGTAATATGGAAGCAGCAATAAAAGCAGTTGAAATAATTGATCAACAGCTCGAAAAATTAGTAAAATCTGTAATAAACGTTGATGGAACTATATTTATAACAGCTGATCATGGAAATATAGAAAAAATGTTTGATGAAGATAAAAATCAACCATGCACATCTCATACAACCAACAAAGTACCATTTATTGTGGTTAAAAAAGATGTTTCAGGATTATCTTTAGCTAAATCAGGCAGTTTAGCTGATATTACGCCAACAGTTTTAAAGGAATTTAATTTAGATAAACCAAAAATTATGAGTGGTAATAGCATAATACTATAAATACATATTAAATAATAACTCCATAATCAAAAATATGGAGTTATTATTATAATAATTTTACTATATTTCTATTTCTATATCACTAAAAAAGAAATGTATTTCTCTCCAAGAACTTTCAAGATTTTCAGAACCGTGTACAGCATTCTCTTTTATACTTACACCAAACTCATTTCTTAATGTGCCCTTTTCTGCTAATTTTGGATCTGTTGCTCCCATTAATGTTCTGTATGATACAACAGCATTTTCCTTTTCTAAAACTTGAGCAACAACTGGCCCACAACACATAAACTCAACCAATTCGTCAAAAAATGGTTTTTCCGAATGTTCTCTATAAAATAGCTCGGCTTGTCTTTTTGTCATTAGCAATTTTTTTTGTGTTATTATTTCAAAACCTTCACTTTCTATTTTTGCAATAATTTGGCCTTCCAGTTTTCTAGCTATTGCATTTGGTTTTATTATACTTAATGTTCTTTCTATCATATTATTATTTGAAATTTTTTACTAAAAACGCAGTTTATTCTATATTTTATTTTTTTTATGTCTAGATTTATTAGAAACTAATTTTGCTAAAATAGAATATTAAATAACTTATTATATTTATTTTTATAAAACTTATTTATAGAAAAAATTACCAACATAACAATATAATTATATTATTATTTGCCTATAAATAATACTTATCAAATTTTCATTAATAAACATGTTTTCGATAATATAAATTTAATAAATTTATCTTATAAATAATTAAAGCAATAACTGTTATACATATTTTTTTAAAAAACCATTATTTAATTTAAAAAAAATATGTTATACTATAAAAAATATTTTATTCGCAAAGTAATAACAATAAAATGAAAAATATCAATAAGACTATTTTATTTACTGGATGTATGTTTTCTGGTAAAAGTTTGAATTTAATAAATGCAACTCTAGACTTAAAAGAAAGTTACCAATGCTTTAAACCAGATATAGATAACAGAGATGGTGATTTTATAGTTTCTAGAGACTTAGAAATAAAATTGCCAGCCAAAAGGACCAAAAATTTATTTGAAGTTTTGAATTCAAAATCTAAGGCAATTATTTTTGACGAGATACAATTTTTTGATGAAAATGATTTTGAAGAAATAATTTTAAAATTAAAAAAAATGAATAAGACTATATTAATGAGTGGATTAGATCGTATTGCAACTGGAAAATTTTGGGAAACCTATAAAGTTGCTGAAAAATTGGCTGATGAAATTATAAAATTAACTGCCATTTGTGACGAATGTGGTGGTATTGCTACGTACACAAAAAAAATATCAGGAACAAATTCTGAAATAGAAATAGAGGGCAATGGTGTAAAATATATACCAGTTTGTGAAAAATGTTTTTATAAAAATTAGTTTATTCATTAACATTTATTATAATTATTGAAAATTCTAAAATATTATTCTTTTAATAAAAATAGAAAAAATTTAATAATTATATTAGAATAATATAATTTTTTAATATAGTTTGAAGTATTATACATAAAACTGTAATAAATTGTTAAATAATTTTTATTTTTATAATTTATAATAAAATAATAATCATATAAAAATAAAATCATATCAATTTTTTCCCTATTTTTCAATAAAAAATACAATCACCCCCAATTATCAATTTAAACTTTTGTCAATAGAAAAAATTAAAAAAATTTTAAAAAATTGTACTTTACTATTTCTTAGTTCCTGATTATAATTTAAAATAGCTTTTAAAAAATTAATTTATATAACCATTATGGAAGACATTATTAGTAATGATACATGTTTGTTGGATTTTTCAATTTGGAATAATATTCGTGAAGTTTTTTTTAAAGAATTTGGAAAAAATAATTACGAAGCTTGGCTATCAAATATAGATCCA
>CALXRO010000101.1 GCA_944390875.1 uncultured Rickettsiales bacterium | reverse complement strand
AAGGTTATGTTAAAGTTAAAATAGGCAACACAATTTTTTCAATGGATACAGCATATAGACCTGAAAGTTGTATTGACATACAAACTTTAGCTTTATCTATACCTGAGGTTGAATTGATAAATAATATGGAAATTAATAAGGATTTTATTAAAAAGCAAAAAGAAATTCTAGAAAATTTAGAACAATTAGACCAAAATTCCAGAAGAAATAGAATAAAAAAAGTCTCTGATATTTTTTTCAATAAAAACAGCAGAAATGAATGTTTAAAAGAAGGCTTAATAGCAAAAGAATATGCAAAATATAGACTAAGGTTTTCAAAAAGATTAGAAAAGTACAAAATGTCCTTACCAAATCACTAGAGAAAAAAGAAAAACCAAATATAAAACCTAATATAATTAATTTTCCATAATCATAATTATTCATCTTAATTTAATATCTTATCTTTCCTTGCATTTTCTCTTATAATAAATATCATTAATCTAAATATTAGAATAATTTATGAATTCAGAACAGTTATTAAGTTTGATATTGGACTATATAAATGAATCCACAAAAATTGAGAATATAGAAGTTATTGATATATCTAAAAAAACATCAATAGCTGATAAATTAATAATTGGCAGTGGAAATAGTGATAAACAAATTGAATCAGCTATGGACAATTTAAGGACTTTTCTTAAAGGAAAAGGTTTAAATCCAAAACCAGTTGTAGGTAAAGCTAGTAGTTGGTTATTGCTTGATTTATATAGTATTTTAGTTAATTTTTTTACTGAAGAAACTAGAAAGCATTATAATTTGGAAAAATTATGGACAGAAGAGATAAAATGAAAACAATTTACTTATTTAGACATGGAGAAACAGATTTGAATAAAAACAAGATAATGCAGGGTAGTGATGTTAATTCATCATTGAATGAAAGTGGTAAAAAACAAGCAAAGGAACTAGCCAGTAAACTACACGATAAAAATATTGAGCATATTTATTCAAGTCCATTGAATAGAGCTTTGGAGACTGCAAATTTTGTTGCTAATAAGTTAAATGTAAATATTTCGAAAATTGAAAATTTGCGAGAAATTTCTTTTGGTGATTTTTCTGGTATTAAAATTGATGAGCTAAATAAAAATATTGGTATTAAAAATTTTTATGAAGATTTTTCAAAGACAGAAAAGTATGATGATTTTGTTTTTCCAAATGGTGAAAGTAAGTTTGAAGTTAGAGCTAGATTTACAAGTTGTGTTGAAGATATACTTCAAAATACAAAATATGATATAATTGCTATAGCATCTCATGGTATTGCTTTAAAACAATTCTATTATAAATATAATTCAAAATATCCAGAAAAGATGCCAAATTGTTGCGTTATAAGATGTATTTATGAAGGTAATATAAGAAATGTTGAAATAATCTAATAGGAAAAATATGAAAAAATTATATATAACAACGCCAATATATTATATAAATTCTGAACCTCATATAGGTAGTGTATATACAACTTTGATGGCTGATATACTAAATAGATTTAATAAACTTAATGATGTTAGTACACGTTTCTTAACAGGTACAGATGAACATGGCCAAAAAATACAACAATCAGCTCAAGATGCTGGTATGAATGAAATTGATTTTGCCAATAAAATGGCAAAAAAATTTAGAGATTTAGCAGATTATATGAATTTTAGTTATGATGATTTTATTCGCACAACTGAAAGTAGACATAAAAAATTTGTTCAAAAAATCTGGGAGAAACTTGTAAAAAATAATTGGATTTATAAAGGTAAATATTCTGGTTGGTATTGTGTAAGTGATGAAGCTTACTATACTGAGGATGAGCTTGTAAAGATCAGCGATGGTGAATTTAAAACAACTCTCGGTAAAAAAGTTGAATGGAAAGAAGAAGAGAGTTATTTTTTCAAGTTAAGTAAATTTCAAAAGATATTACTTGAACTTTATAATAAAACAGATTTTATTCAGCCAGAGTATAGAAAAAATGAAGTTTTAGCATTTGTAGGAGGAAAAAGTATAAAAGAACTTGAAAACAATTCTTTTGAAAGTGGCTATTTAAAAGATTTGTCAATTTCTAGAAATAATTTTTCTTGGGGAATAAAAATTCCAGTTGATGAAAATGGCGAAAGATTATTGGATGATAGTGGTAATTGGTTTGATAGTATTACAAAAAATGAACAGCATGTTATGTATGTTTGGTTGGATGCTTTGTTTAACTATCAGTCAGCATTAGATAGCGTCGGTAAAATAGTGGAATTTTGGTATAATTCTGATATTATCCATATAGTTGGAAAAGATATTCTTAGATTCCATGGGGTATACTGGCCGGCTTTACTCATAGCTACAGAGTTTAGTGAAGATCAAATAGATAAAATAACAATTAATGATGTTTTAAGTAAAAACGTATTACCTAAGACAATTTTTGCTCATGGCTGGTGGACAAATAATGGTAAAAAAATATCAAAATCGCTTGGAAATGCTATAAATATTAAAGATGAAGTTAATTGGTTAATAAATGAATATAATATTGAAGAAAATATAGCAAAGGACTATATAAAATACTATTTATCAACAGAAACTACATTTGGTAGTGATGGTGATTATTCTAGAGATAGATTGATTGAGAAAATAAATTCTGAATTAGTAAATAATATCGGTAATTTGATTCAAAGAGTTTTATCAATGTTATTTAAGAATATTACAAATAATAATATAAGTATATCAATTAGTTCTGATAAAGAATTGGAAATTTTACTAACTACTAAAACTCTTAGTAAATTTGATTTTCAAGAATATAAAAATTTGATTTTGGATATATCTTCAAAAGCTAATGTATATATGGAAGATAAAGCTCCTTGGAATCTTAAGAAAGAAAACAAATTGGATGAAATGCTTGGTGTTCTTAAAAATGAATTATCAGAAATAATAAAAATTGTGGTTTTATTGAAGCCTCTTTGTCCGTTTATAGTTTCTGAGATATTTGATTACTTTAAAATTGATATTAAAAACTTTAGTTATATTTATTCCAGTAATTTTGTGGAAAACTTGATTATATCAGAACCAAAGATATTTTTTCCTAAATTAATTAATAAGTAGAAGACAGAAAACCCACGCTATTCTAGTTATAACTGCTGCCTTTCGGCTCTGATTCATTCTTAGGTAACATGCCAATCTGCCTTCTATTTTGATTATGGTTTTTTGTTTGTTTAAAGTCAATTATAAAATTATAAGAATAATATTGTTAATTGCATTTTACAAAAAAAATTCTAAATTTTATTATCAAAATGATAATTAAAAAATGCAGAAGAACAACAAACTTACAGAAAAAAAAGAACAGTCCTTATTAGGTGGTGGAACAGACAAAATAAACAAACAACATAAACAAGGAAAGTTAACCGCGCGAGAAAGAATAGAGGTGCTTTTAGATCCAGATTCTTTTGAAGAATATGGCGTATATGTTGAACATAGATGCATAGATTTTGGAATGGAAGAAAAAAAATTTAGTGGAGACGGAGTTATAACTGGTTCAGGAACTATAAATGGCCGTCTTGTATTTGTTTATGCGCAAGATTTTACTGTTATTGGAGGATCGTTAGGCCAAGCACAAGCACAGAAAATAGAAAGAATAATAAACATGGCACTTAAAGCAAAAGTACCAGTTATAGGCATGCTTGATTCAGGTGGTGCTAGGATACAAGAAGGTGTTGATGCGTTAGGGGGTTATGGCAAGATATTTCAAAGAATAGTCGATGCTTCTGGTGTTATACCACAGATTTCATTAATAATGGGTCCTTGTGCTGGAGGAGCTGTATATGCGCCAGCTCTAACAGATTTTATTTTTATGACTAAAGGTACATCTTATATGTTTTTAACTGGGCCTGATGTTGTAAAAACAGTTAATCATGAAGAAATAACTAAAGAAGAACTAGGTGGAGCTAGCGTTCATGGTCCTATAAGTGGGGTAGCTGACAAAACTTTTTCAAATGATATTGAATTGTTGCTACAAACAAGGAGATTATTTGACTTTTTACCTTTAAGTTATACAGACAAAGTTCCAGAAATAGATACTGTTGATCAACCTGATAGAATTGATGTATCCCTTAATACTTTAGTTCCAGAGAGTAAAAATCAAGCTTATGATATAAAAGAATTAATATATAAAATAATAGATGAAGGTAATTTTTTTGAATTAAAGCCAGATTTTGCAAAAAATATAATAGTTGGTCTTGCGAGAATGGAAGGAAGAACTATAGGTATAGTAGCAAACCAGCCATTAGAACTCGCTGGATGTTTGGATATAAATGCTTCTAGAAAGGCTGCTAGATTTGTCAGATTTTGTGATGCTTTTAATATACCGATTGTTACGCTTGTTGATGTTCCAGGATTTTTACCTGGAAGGGATCAGGAACATAATGGTATTATATCCCATGGTGCTAAGTTATTATATGCTTATGCGGAATCAAATGTACCAAAAATAACTATAATAACAAGAAAAGCCTATGGTGGAGCATATATAGTTATGAATTCTCGTCATCTCAGGGGGGATTTAAATTATGCCTGGGATGATGCTGAAATAGCTGTTTTAGGAGCGGAAGGAGCAATAAATATAATGTTTAAAAATCTTTCAGATGAAGAGAGAGAATTAAAAATACGGGAATATAAGGATAAATTTTCGACACCATTTTTCGCTGCATCTAGAGGTTATATAGACGAAGTTATAAAGCCGCAAAATACACGAAAAAGAATATGTGATGGCCTTAGATTTTTGAGAAACAAAAGTGTAAAAATGCCTAATAAAAAACATGATAATTTACCGTTATAATAGGAGTTGAAATGAATACAAACAATAATGCCAATAAAGAAAAAATACTTATTGCCAATAGAGGAGAAATAGCCTGTAGAATTATAAAAACAGCAAAGAAAATTGGTATGGCTACAGTAGCTATATATTCTGAAGCAGATTATAATTCATTACATGTACAAATGGCGGATGAGGCTGTTTTAGTTGGTGCAGCACCAGTTAATGAGAGTTATTTAAATATAAAGAAAATAATAAATATAGCAAAAAAGACAGGCGCTACTTATGTGCATCCAGGTTATGGTTTTTTATCTGAAAATGCAAAATTTGCTCAAGAACTTGAAAAAGAAGGTATAATATTAATTGCTCCACCATCAAGCGCTATAAAGAAGATGGGCGATAAGATAGAATCTAAAAAAATTGCTAAAAGAGCAAAAGTTAATGTTGTTCCAGGATTTAATGGAATTATAAAAAATTCTGATGAAGCTGTTAAAATAGCACAAAAAATAGGACTACCTATAATGATAAAAGCTTCTGCTGGAGGTGGTGGTAAAGGCATGCGAAGAGTTGATAAAATCGCAGATGTGAAAGAAGCGTTTGAGATTGCTACAAATGAAGCAATAAATAGTTTTGGCGATGGTAGAGTTTTTATTGAGAAATTTATAGAAAATCCAAGACATATTGAGATTCAAGTGATTGCTGATAAATATGGCAATATTGTCTGTCTAGGCGAAAGAGAATGTTCAATTCAACGTAATAATCAGAAAATAATAGAAGAAGCTCCAAGTTCTTTTGTTGACCAAAAAACAAGAATTAAAATGTATAAGCAAGCAGTAGCATTGTGTCGGGAAGTTGGCTATTATTCAGTTGGAACAGTTGAATGCATGATGGATAAAAATAAAAATTTCTATTTTTTGGAAATGAATACAAGGTTACAGGTGGAACATGGCGTTACTGAGCTCATAACTGGACTAGACTTAGTTGAATTAATGATAATGATTGCAAAAGGTGAAAAATTACCATTTGAACAAAATGATATAAAATTTAACGGTTGGGCTATGGAATGTAGAATCTGTTCAGAAGATCCATCTCGTAATTTTTTACCTTCTCTAGGTAGAATAAATAAATATTTTGAACCTAGTTTTGTTGATGGTGTAAGGATTGATACAGGAGTTTATGAAGGTTATGAGATTACATCATTCTATGATAGTATGATATGTAAATTATTAACTTATGGTAAAGATAGAAATGATTGTATAGAAAAAATGCAATCGGCATTAGGTGGATTTTTTATAGATGGCGTTGCTCACAATATGAGTTTCTTAGAAACTATATTTTATAATGAAAAATTTATAAAAGGTAATATTAATACTAATTTTATAAAACAGGAATTTTCATCAGGTTTTAGTAATAATGAACTAGAATCAAAACAGAAGGATGTATTGATAAGTGTGGCTCTTTATATGTTCTTTAATTATCAAAAAAGAGTTAATAATATTACCGGTGGTTTGAGAAGTGTAAGAAGAAAAATAAGTAATAAATGGGTTGTTGATGTTGATGGTAGAAAGTTTTTATGTACTATAGATGATAGTAATCCAGAGAGTTTTAATGTTGATTATGGAAGTGGATATAGTACATTAATAACAGCGTGGCAATATGGCGAAAACGTTTTTAGATGCACAGTAAATAAAAATAAAGTTAATGTAAAAATACTTTCAGATGACTATGCTGGAAACTATGTTTTTCAATATATGGGATCTGTTATAGATATAACAATAAGAAATACAAAAATATCAGAACTTGAACAGTTTATGCCGGTTGCTGTTAAAAAGGAAAAACCAAAGTTCTTAAAATCACCTATAAGTGGTAGAATAGTAAGGATAAAAGTTTGTATTGGAGAAGAAATTCTTATGGGAGGAGAATTATGTTCTATAGAGGCTATGAAAATGGAGAATATGATAAGGAGTGATTTTGATTTAACTATAAAGAATATTTTTGTTCAACCTGATGATATAGTTACAGTTGGGGATGTATTAATGGAGTTTGAATAGAAATAATTAATGAAAATAATTGATATTGATTATATTTCAAATGACTTTACTGGTGTTGGAAAATGTGATGTTGATAATAGAAAATACTTCACGAAAGGTGTTTTAGAAGGAGAAAAAGTTGAAATAATTAATAGTA
>CALXRO010000100.1 GCA_944390875.1 uncultured Rickettsiales bacterium | reverse complement strand
TAAGTAATCGTTATGTGGATAATAAAAACTTACATTGCTAAATTTTATATTACCTTCAACATTAGATAAATTTATTGGGTTTTCTATTTCTTTTATAGTATTTTCTTGATCTAATAAAATAAAATATCTTCTTGCACACGCAATTGATTGTTGTAGCCTTATATTTAAGCCTGTAAATGATTTAACAGGTTTATAAACTGAGAACATCGCAGTAACAAAAGTAAAAAAATCACCTGTTGAAATTGTACCGTTTATTATTGAATTTCCACTATAAAGTATAACTAAGGCCAATGCAATTGTCCCAGTCATTTCCATCATTGGAGATGTTATTAGTGATTTTCTAGCTATATTTACAGAAGTTCTATAAGCATTAATAAATATTTTGTGTGTTTTTCTTGCTTCATCAAATTCTTTATTATTTGATTTTATAACCTTTATATTTGAAAAAGATTCTGATATTGAAGACATTATATCCACATTTTTTTCTATATTCTCGTTTGCTAAAGATCTTAATTTTTTTCCTATTTTTACTATAGGTAGACCAACCATAGGAAATGCTGTTAAAGCAATCAGAGAAAGTTTAAAATTTTGACGCAACATGACAAAAAGCAATGAAATTATTGTCATTAATTGTAGTATAAATTCATTTAAAAATATTTTTATAACATCATTAATTCCTGAAGCATCGTTAAGATAACTACTAATACGTGTTGGTGACTGTTTTTGAAAAAAATTTATATCTTTATAGAGTAATTTTTCAAAAAGCTTTTCTTGTAAATTCATTGTTATTCTGCTCATTGTTGTGCTCATAATTAAACCCTGCATATATGATGTTAAACAACAAGCTATAGCTACAAATATAAGTTGAATTGGTATCATATATAAAGCAATTATATTCTTACTTATAAATACTTTATCAATTGCTGGCTTTATAAGATACGCCCTATAAGCAACAGATGCAGCTGATACTAACATAAAAGACATTGCTATTAAAAACCTGAATTTGAATTTACTTACATAATCTCTAATTATTCTTATAACAATATCTCTGGTAGAATTATAATCAAACTTACTATCTTTTTTTTTCATGATAAAATCATGGCAACCTTCATTTTCATAAAAGCCGCCATATAATAAATAATTAGTAAAGTAAAATTACTTAAGAATTGTGATATCTATATCTTCAACATTCTTAGCGCTGTAATTTTTTATGAATTCTTTTGTTAAAGCAGCTCTTATAGTGTCTTTAGCTTTATCAAATTCTGGCACAACAGCATTTTTTTCTTCTCTTTTTACAATTACATGCCATCCAAATTGTGTTTTGAAAGGTTCAGAAATTCTATTTAAAGGTAGTTTTTTCAAAACATCGTCAAATTCTTTTACTGATTGTCCTTCTATTACGATCATTTCACCACCATTTTCTTTACTGCTGTCAATTGAGTATTCTTTAGCTACATCAGAGAATTTTTTATTTTTAAGCTCTTCCATAACTTTATTCATTTCCTCTTCTTTTTCCACAAGAATATGACCTATTCTATATTCTTTTTTACCTTCTAAAGCTTTTACTAATTCCTCATATTTTGACTTAATATCTCCATCATATATATTTTTTGCTATTAAATCTTGAAGATACATCTCCTTTAGTAAATCTTCTTTTGCTTTTTTTAATCTTTCTTTAAATTCCTCTGAATTTGCTAAATCACTTTTTTTTGCTTCTTCTGCTATTAACCTATTGTTTATTATATCACTAACAATTAACTTTTTTTCTTCCGTTTTTAAATCTTCGTAAACTAGTGTTTGCCCAAAACTTCTTTTTAAGGTATCTAAATAATTTTTAACGTCTTCTTCAGTAACGTTTCCTTTTTTTGAAGTTGCTACAATACCACTTTCTGTTAGCTGTTTCTTCTTTTTTACATTAGAGAATACAAGTATACCACTAACTATTACTAATGCTAATACAATATAAACTATCCACTTATTTTTCATATATTTTTTAATAAAAATTAATAATAACTGGTCAAATTATAACATATTATTTTTTTAAGTCAAACAAATAGATAGATAAATTTTTTTATAATAATGTTATTCATTACATCTTGATTTTATTACTAATATAATATATTTTACAAGTTGTGAATATTTAATTTTTAAATTTTATAAGAATTTAGGAGGAGCAATGGCTAAAGAGAAAGACAAATCTATTGAAAAACAAATTGGTTTGAAACTCAAAGTAAAAAGAAGTAGCATGGGAATGACTCAGGATCAATTAGGTAAAAAAATTGGTGTTACTTTTCAACAAATTCAAAAATATGAAAAAGGTGTAAACAAAATAAGTATACCCAATTTATATAAGATAGCTGAAGTTCTTAAAACAGATATTAATTATTTTCTTAATGAAGATAGTGTTACATCAGCACTAAATGATTGTGAATGCGGAGTAAAATATAATAGTGAATCATGCCAAGATAACATGGAAAGTTCCATGTATAAAAAAGAAGTTATATCATTAGTCAAATATTTCACAAGAATAAAAAGTAAAAAAATTAGATCTAATATAATAACTTTATTAAAATCCTTTTCTGAAGATATAAATTTTTGTAAAGAGGACGAGTAATAATAATTAAAAATACCTCTAAAAAAGAGGTATTCTTAAGCCTAAATAATAAAATAAAATTTTATTTTCTATAATAAAATTGATTATGCTGTTTATTGATTATAATTTAATTTTTTATCTAATATTTAAATATTGCGACATTGAAATTATAAAATTATGTACTAGCATCATCAAAAATCCAAATTCATGTCTAATATTCAAGAAGAGAAATTAAATATAATAAGATTATCAAGAACCATTGGTATGACAAATATATTTTTTAAAAAAGCTTTAGCCATTTATGGTTCTGCAACAAAAATTGTTGAAAATATAGATTCAATTTTTACAAAAACTAAACTAAAGCTATGTAGTTTGGATTCCTTAAAAAAAGAAATTGAAGAAATTGAGAACAGTAAAGCTAAAATTTTAACATATATAGATGAAGAATATCCTGAATATCTTAAAAATATAGATTCTTTCCCATTAACAATAACTTGTAAAGGAAATTTAGAATTACTAAAAAATAGTAGAAAATTAGCAATAATTGGTTCTAGAAATTGTTCAATAAATAATTTTAATTTTGCTAAAAAAACAGCTGAAGGTATCTCAGATTATGGTTATGTAATAGTCTCAGGTATGGCTAAAGGAATTGACTCAGCTGCTCATATAGGTTCTATAAATAATGGAACAATAGCAGTACTAGGTGGTGACATAAATAATATATACCCTAAAGAAAATGAATATTTATATTATGAAATTCTTGATAAAAATGGTCTTATAATCAGTGAATTTCCAATTAATACAAAACCAAGACCAGAAAATTTTCCTATGAGAAATAGAATAATAGTTGGTTTATCAAGAGGTGTACTAATAGTTAGTGCAGGATTAAAATCAGGTACCATAAATACAGCAAATCAAGCTTTAAAATATGGTAGAGAGGTTCTTGTTTTTCCGGGTAGTCCTTATGATGATGGTTGTATAGGCTCAAATAAATTAATACAACATGGCGCAACCATGGTTATAGATATAAGAGATATTGTGGAATGTTTGGAAAAATTTATGCCTCTAAATATGAACGAGGATTTAATAAGTTTGAATGATAATAAATTTAATTTTGTTGAAGAAGAATATGATTATGAAGATTATTCTGAAAATGATAATGGATACGATAATTTAGAGCATTTAATATT
>CALXRO010000099.1 GCA_944390875.1 uncultured Rickettsiales bacterium | reverse complement strand
GTAAATATTTTCGATTTTTTCGTTTTTCATATAAGTCATTATTATTTTTAATTTTGGGAATTATAAAAAAATATAAGTGTTTTTGTCAATATACAAATTTTATAGAATAAATATCAATAATTATTTTGATTATATTACAAAATTTGTTTCAAATTTTTTATATCAGATATTTTTTTATAATTTAATTCTTAATCAGTCTAATTTGATTTAAATTATTCACATAAAAGTTATGTATTCTATTTTATCATAATTTTAAAATCAACAACAACAGCTCTATCAGATGTAATAAGAACAGGATTCATATCAATAGATACTATTTGTGGTAAGTCAAAAACTATCTGTTGAATTTTAGATAAAGTATCAGAAAGCTTATCTATTGCTCTTGGTTTTTCACCTCTAACACCTTTAAGTATCACACCTATTTTTGTTTCATCAATCATTTGATTAAATTCATCTGTTGGTAACACCCTTATTGTCGTATCTTTCATTATTTCTGTATATATTCCACCACTTCCAAAAACCATAACCTTTCCAAAATTCTTATCACTATTAATACCTATTATAACTTCCATTGAATCAGTTATCATTTCCTGAATAAGTATACTTGCATTTTTAAGATTAAATTTATTTATAGATTCTTCTAAAGCCTTCCAAGAATTATCAAAATCATCTTCATTATTTATATTTAAATATACACCTTTCATTTCTGTTTTATGTATAGCATCAGGAGCTGATAACTTTAATACTACCGGACTTGGAAATAATTTTTTACAAAAAGAAATAGCTTCGTCTCTATTTATAAAGTTGCCAGATTTAGGATAATCTAAACCATAATGATCCATAATCATATTTACAATATTTTGTGGCAAGCTTACTAAATTGTTATCTACAGAATCTTTTATAGATTTTACAATCTCTTCAGAGATATTTGGTTTTACTTCTTCAATATAATTTTTGTTTTTATAAATCATTTGTTTTTTTAATAGACCGAGTAATCTTGTAGCATCAGTAGGATAATCAAAATTTATTATATGATTCTCATTTAGAATCTTTACACCACTGCATACCCTACTACCACCTATAAATGATGTAAATATGTTAATATCATCAAACTCTTTTGATACTCTTACTATAGCTTCTGCAGTACCTTTAGCATCAGTAACCATCTGTGGAGTCAAAAGGATCAATATATTTTTGTATTCGCCACTTTGACATAATATTCTTAACGCATTTTCATATCTATCAGCTTTTGCATCTCCTATAACATCAATAGGATTTCCAAAAGCAGCTTCTTCGCTTAGTACAGACTTTAATTTAGTAATTGTTTCTTCTGAAGGTTTTGGTATTTCAAGTCCATTTTCTTCACATAAATCACTAGTTAAAACACCAACACCCCCAGCATTTGTTAATAATCCAAGATTACCATCAAATTCATTATGTTTACAGTATTGAAGTATTTCTAATAAACCAAATAATTCTCTTGTTGTATGAGCTTGTATTATGCCACTTTTTTCAAAAGCAACTTCTAAAACTCTATAATTTGGTGCTAAACTTCCAGTATGTGATAAGCTTGCCGCTTGAGCTTTTGATGATTTTCCTGGCTCTAAAACAACTATTGGCTTTGTTTTAGTTATCTCTTTTGCTATTTTTAAAAATTTTTGACCATTTTTTATTGATTCTAAATAAAGTACAAATGCTTTCGTATTTTCATCATCTTTTAAAACTTCCAATAATTCTGTTTCTGATAATTGGGCTTTGTTTCCTATTGAAATAAAATGGGAAAACCCTATACCTTTGCCTCTTGCCCAATCTAACATAGCAGAGCAATATGCGCCCGATTGGGAAATAAATGCAACATTTCCTTTATCTGGAAAACCATCCGCAAAACTAGCATTCAGATTGTTAAATGTTGATATATGTCCTAAACAATTAGGGCCTAGTAAATTTATACCATTATCATTACATTTTTTTGCTATGTTATCTTCTAATTCGTGATTTCCAATTTCTCCAAAGCCAGCGGTTATTATACTTATATTTTTTACACCATTATATATACAATCATCTATTGCAGACATAGTAGCTTTTGCTGGTATAACTATTATAACTAAATCAATAGGTTCTTTTATTTCTCTTACAGATGTATAACATTCTTTGCTATATAACTGCTGCCCTGCAAGTTTAGGATTTATTGCGTATAACTTCCCTTTGTATCCTGCATCTATTAAATTTTTAAATATAACTGTTCCAAGTTTTGTTGGATCTGATGAAACACCAATAACTGCAGTACTACTTGGATTGAAAAATGTTTCTAACATCTGTCTTTACCTTTTCAAATTTTTTCTAATTTTATATGAAAAATAATATAATTTTATCTATATATTTCAATACTGTTACTTTCCATGAAAATGTTATATAAATATATATCTTGAACTTTAATCAAAAATACTTATATAATATAACTAGTGATTTATTAAGGAATAATGCCAAGAGATTATTACGAAATTTTAGGCGTAAACAAAACAGCAAGTCAAGATGAAATAAAAAAAGCTTATAGAAAAAAAGCTATGGAATATCATCCGGACAGAAATCCAGGAAATAAAGATGCAGAAGCAAAATTTAAGGAAGCTGCAGAAGCTTATGACGTTTTACATGACCCTGACAAAAGGGCTGCATATGATAAATATGGTCATAATGCATTTACAAATGGTGGCGCAGGAAGTGGTTTTAATGGTTTTGGCGGTTTTCAAAGTGCTAATTTTTCTGATTTCAGTGATATATTTAGTTCTTTCTCAGATATTTTTTCAGATATCAGTGGGCATAGGAGAAATAATAGTAGAACAAGTGAAGTATATGGTTCTGACTTAAGATATGATATAAATATTTCATTAGAAGATGCTTTTAAAGGTAAAAGTGTTGATATAAGTTTCTCCACTATGGTTAAATGTGAGGTATGCAATGGTTCTGGTTCTGCAGATAGTAGCGGGAATGTAAATTGTCCTGATTGTGGTGGTAGTGGAATGAAAAGAATACAACAGGGTTTCTTTATTATGGAACAAACTTGTAGAAAATGTAAAGGTACAGGTAAAATAATAAAAAATCCTTGTAAAAAATGTAATGGAACTGGAAGATTTAGTAAAAATAAAACTTTAACAGTAAAAATTCCTGCCGGTGTTGACAATGGTAGCAAAATAAAGCTTGCTGGAGAAGGAGAGGCAGGTATAAATGGAGGTAAAGCTGGTGATTTATTTGTCTTTGTTAGTGTTAAAAAACATGATGTATTTATAAGAGATAAAAATGATTTATGTCTAAAAGTTGGAATATTACCTACAACAGCTATGATAGGTGGAGAAATAGAAGTTCCAACTATAGATGGAGGTAAAGCAACAATAAAAATTCCTTCCGGAACACAAGATGGAGATAAAATAAAATTGAATGGAAAGGGTATGCCAATTCTTGGAGGTGGTGGACGTGTAGGTAATTTGGTTGTTACAACAAAAATTGATATTCCAAAAAATTTGACTACAGAAGAAAAAAAGCTTGTTGAAGAATTAGATCTAAAACTTCAAGAATCGAAAAAAGAATCAGGTGGTTTTTTTGGTAAGTGGTTTAAATAACGTGTTACTTACTATAAGGCTAATAAAATATCAGAAACGATAATATTTTTCCAATTCAAGTAATTTCATTTTTATATGTAAACCACTAGCATAACCTACCAATTTATTATTAATACCTATTACCCTATGACAAGGTATTATTATTGGTATCTTATTTTTATTATTTGCCATACCAACAGCTCTACAAGCTTTCGGATTACCTATTTCTATTGCAATATCTTTATAACTCCTTGTTTCGCCATATGGTATTTTTTTTAAAGCATTCCAAACTTTATTCTGGAAATCAGTACCATTTTGTTTCAATGGTACAATAAAAAATT
>CALXRO010000098.1 GCA_944390875.1 uncultured Rickettsiales bacterium | reverse complement strand
TCATCTACTGTTTCATCTGCTTCAACATGCCCAGCAACTAAGCTATACCAGCCATCCATAAAACCTGTATTTTCTCTTAATGATAATAGTATTTTTCCATTTTTAATTATTATTGCATAAACAGCTGCCACAATTTTATGTCTTTCTTTTTTCATTTTTAAAAACCTTAAAAATTTATAAAATTATTAATGATAATCCAATCAAACAGCATATTAAATTAAAAAACCATAAACTTCCTGTTACTTTAATTTCTGACCAACCACTTTTTTCTAAATGATGATGAAATGGAGCCATTTTAAATAATCTTCTACCATTTGTTATTTTAAAATAGCAAACTTGTAATATAGTTGAAAATATTTCAATAATAAATAATAGCGCCATTATAGCGTAGATAATTTCTACTTTTAATAGTATTGAAATATAGCAAAGCACAGCACCTATCATAAGACTGCCTACATCTCCCATAAATATTTTTGCTGGATGTTTGTTATATATCATGAAAGCAGAAAAAGCTCCTATTATTGCGGACAAAATCATGGATAATTCATCCAACATTTGGTCATTTGTATAAATATCTGTAAATTTTATACCATTATAAAAATGTCTAATTATAATAAGAAATGAAATAGATATTATAATTACTGGAACAGACAGTAAGCCATCAAGTCCATCAGTAATGTTAGAAGCGTTTGAAGACCCACATATTATCATGGTATAAACTAAAGGAGTTAAATATAAAAGTGGAATATTTAATTCTAATAATGGTATTTTTATTCCATAATCAATATAATCTTGATTTGCATAACATAAGTATAGCATCGTAATCATGGTTATTGTGAGCTGTAGAAATAATTTTTTACTTCCTTGAAAACCTTTTGTATTATTAAAAAATACTTTTATAACATCATCGGCTAAACCTATAAGAGAAAATGTAATTATTAAAATTAGCATGGCCAATACGTAATAATTTCTTGTATTACAAAATGTTAACAAAGACACAATAATTGATAAGGAGATTGCAATTCCTCCCATTGTAGGAGTCTTTGTTTTGACAAAATGTGTTTCTGGACCTTCTACTCTTATTGGTTGAAATTTACTATGTTTTTTTAATAAAATCATTATAATTTTTGTTAGTAACAAACATACTACAAATGACAAAGATGCAGAGTATATACAATTTTTTGTCAAAACATCAAACATTAAATCTATCCTTGAGATACTTTAAATCTTGGATTTTTTTTATTTATTACTACAGTTACAGTTTTTTTTGATCCATCTTTTCTAGTTTTTTTTCTTTTTACAACCTTACAATTTTTGTCTCTGTTTTTACAGGTTTTTATTGAAGAAGCTACTCTCATATGATTAATTAATTTATTGATAACTGACTTATTATAAAATTAATCGTATTATTTTGTCAATAATGTTCTAAAATTATACTTTGACAATGATACAATTAATATTGCAACTAAATTATCAAAACTAATAAATACTAGAAAATTGCATAATTAATATAATTCTCTATGATAATTATTGTATAATTATTAATTAAATATATTATTCACAATATGAACAAAAAATAACAATTATTAAATATGTTTAAAAAGATAAAAGATTGTAATGTTAAAGGAAAAGTTGTTTTTTTAAGAGCTGATATGAATGTATCAATAAAAAATAATGAAATAATTGATGATACAAGAATAAAAGCAACGATACCAACAATAGAATATCTTATTCAAAATGGAGCTAAAGTTGTGCTTGCTACGCATTTAGGTAAAGCTAAAGGTATTGGTTTTGAAGAAGAATTCTCATTAAAAATAGTTTTAGAAAGACTTAAAGAATTGTTACCAAATGTAAAATTCAACTATTCAAGTGATTGTGTAGGTGAGGAAACAAAAAATGTGATTAAAAATGCAAATTTTGGTGAAGTTATTTTATTGGAAAACCTAAGATTCCATAAAGGTGAAGAAGAAAATGAACCAGCTTTTGCCAAAGAGTTAGCAAATCTAGCTGATATATATGTTAACGATGCCTTTTCAACTTGTCATAGAAAACACGCATCAATGGTTGGTATTCCAGAAATTCTGGATTCATATGCCGGTATAAATCTTGAGTACGAACTTGATAATTTAACAAAATTAGTGTCAAATCCAGAGAGACCAGTTATGGTTATAGTTGGTGGTTCAAAAGTATCTACAAAGCTTGAATTACTAAATGCTTTAGTCTCAAAAAGTGATTACATAGTCGTTGGTGGCGGAATGGCTAATACATTCCTAAATGCAAACGGTAACAATGTTGGTAAATCTTTAAAAGAAGAGCAGTTAAATAATGATGCTTTAAATCTGTTAAAATTAGCAAAAGAAAAAAATTGCGAAATTATATTACCTATTGATGTTATAACGGCAAAAGAGATTTCAGAAAATCAAAATATAGAAACAAAAAATATAAGCGATATCTTAGACGACGATATTATAGTTGATGTAGGACCAAAAACAATAGATATTATAAAAAATAAATTAGACCTTTGTAAAGTTGTTATATGGAATGGACCTATAGGTATATATGAAATATCTCCATTTAATAAAGGTACTGATTCTCTTGCAAAAATTATAGCTAATAAAACATCAGATGGTTCCTTAAAATCTGTTGCAGGCGGTGGTGATATATTAGCGGCACTAAATAAGGCAAATATAGCAGAAAAATTTACTTATTTATCAACTGCTGGTGGTGCTTTCTTAAAATGGCTTGAAAAAGGTGTTTTGCCTGCAGTTGAAAAATTAATAATTAAGTAGGGTAAAATACTAATATACTTTAAACCCGATACTCTTTAGAATTTCACTAAAAGTTGGACAGGTTTTTGATACACAATTAAAACCAAGTATTTGTATATCAGCAATAGCGGCGAACATTGCAAAACTCATAACTATGCGATGATCGCCGTAAGGATTTATTGGTGCCGAAAATACTGGTTTTGACGGATATATTTTTAATCCGTCATCAAATTCATCAACTTTTACTCCAATTTTTTTCAATTCCTCAACAACAGAAGCTATACGATCAGTTTCGTGATTTCTTATATGTGCTACTCCATATATTTTTATAGGTTTTTCAGCAAAAACTGCCAAACAGGATAATGTTGGTACCATTTCTGCCATATTAAACATATTTATCTTAAAATCACCATTAATTTTGACATTTTTATCATTTTTTAGTATTATATTGTCGTTTTCAAAATATATTTTTGCTCCAATCTTTTTTAATAAGCCAATAAATAAAATTCCTGGTTGTATGGTATTTTTATTTACACTTATTATTTTTATATTTATTTTTAATATAAAAGCAATTGATAGAATATGACAAACTGTATTTATGTCTGGTTCCACAATTATAGAAGTTGATTTATAATCTGATTTTCTAAAGTAAATTGAATTATTTTTTTCATCAATAGTATAATTATCATAGCCAAATAACTTGATTAAATCCAAAGTCATTAATATATAGGTATGATTTATTTTTATATCTTTTATAAGAACATTTACATCCGATTTTATTAAACTTGCAAATATTATTGCAGCACTAACAAATTGTGATGATTCCTTCCCAGATACCACTATCTTATTATTAATAATTTTTTCATTTTTATTATTAATTAATTTTATAGGGTAACAACTTTGTGTTTTTATATACTCTATAGTAGAACCGAATTTTTTTAATAAGTTAAATACGGCTTTATTTGGTCTTTTTAATAGTTGTTCTGATGTTTCTATTAAATATTCTCCTTCATTTACAAAAGCTAAAATTACTGGAATAAATCTAGCTAATATTCCAGAAGAACCAAGATATAATCTTGCATTTTTGTTAAAACTATCAATTCCGCCACTATTTACAATTATATTGGTTCTATCTTCTTTAATAGTAACACCTAATTTTTTAATAACTTCTTTTGTAAAAAAGACATCGTCATTTTCTGGTAAATTTGATATTATACTTTCTCCCTTAGCTAGTGAAGATAATAATAAACTTCTTACTGCTATACTTTTACTTCCTGGTATATTTATTTCATATATATTCTCGCTGTTCTTAATATATTTTTTTATATTAGTAATATCCATTTATTTATCTCTCAAAACAGCTGAATATTTGTCACTTATAAATTTTATTATACTATCCGTAATTGAATTTATTTCATCTTTTGTTAAAGTATTTATTTTAGGTTGAAAATGAATAGTTATTCCTATTGATTTTTTATTAAGTAATAACTTATCGTAATATATATCAAATAAAAAAACATTACTAATAACATCTTTATTAATAGAATATATATCCCTAATAATAGAACCAACTTCAATGTTTTTATCAATCAAAAAAGCAAAATCCCTACTTGCTTCAGGTAAATCATTTACCAAAAAAGCATTTTTTGTTTTATTTTCATAAAATAGTTTTTTTGGTACATTATCAATAAAAAATTCAAAAGCTAATGGTTTTTTTAATTCAAAATATCCAGATACTTTTGGATGCAATTCTCCAAAATATCCAAGTAATGTTTTACCCATATAAATACTTCCACTTCTTCCTGGATGATAATATTCTGGGGTTTCTTTTTTTATAATTAATTTATTACAATTTATACTAAAAACACTCAATATATCAAATATATCTTTTTTTACATCATATATATCAAAATCTCTAGTCTCATTATATTGATCTTTAATTTTATATTTGCCTTGTCTTACGCCACAAATAATAGTATTTTCCTTATCTATTTGACATTCATTAAATATATTACCTATTTCAAAAAGCGATATATTTTCAAAACCATGATTGTTATTTCTTCTAATTATATTTAAAATATTCGGCAACAAATTTTCTCTTAAGTGTGATAAGTCAGCTGATATTGGATTTATTATATCTAATTCATCTTTTATAACCCCAAATGGTCTATTATCATCCTTTTTTAAAAAAGAATAAGAAATAATCTCTATTAATCCATTAGAAACTAAAACTTGCCTAATTTCATAAAGTTTTTTTTCAAAATTCTTAAAAAAGATATTATTTTCTCTTACAAATGTATTTACATCTAAAAAATCTTCATCTTTTAATTTGTCATAACCATATATTCTTATAATGTCATCAATTACATCTTCTTTACATAAGATATTATTCTTATATGATGGTACTGTTAATTGTAATAGACTATTTTTTCTATTGATTATGTATCCATGCTTATTTAAAATATCTATAATATCATCCTCTTGTATTTTTAATCCTAACAATTTTTCAATATCATTTATATCTATATCTATAATTTTCTTTATTGAATCTTTATAACCATCTAATTCATACTTATAAATATCACTAATCTCTCCTCCACAAATTTCTAGTATAAGTTTACACGCATAATCCAAAGCAAATTCAACAGAATCATAATCACTTCCTCTTTCAAATCTGTATTTTGAATCTGTCTGGATATTTAATTTTTTTGATATTTCTGCTATGTTTATAGAGTCAAATATTGCTGATTCCACCAAAACATGATCTGCATTCATTGAGCTTCCACTGCATTCTGCGCCTATTATGCCACCTAGACATAATATTTTATCATTATCTTTAATCATTATGGCATTTTTTGGCAAAATATATTTGTTACCAAAAAGATCAGTGAAAGCTTCGCCTCCATCTGATGATTCTACTTTAATTTGACCATTTATTTTTGATGCATCATAACAATGAAGTGGTTTATTAAATGAAATCATAATATAATTTGTTATGTCAACCAATGCATTTTTTGGATTAATATCTACAGATTTTAATCTTTTTTTTAACCACTCAGGTGATTCACAATTTTTTAGATTTCTTATCTCTCTAAAATAAAAAACAGGGCAATTATTATCACTTACGTTAAGTTTTATTCTACTCTCAAAAGACTTTTTTATTATTGGTTTTTCTATTTTTTTTAATTGTCCTAGACCAGCACAAGCTAAATCCCTTGCTATACCATAAACACCAAGACAATCACCTCTGTTCGGAGTTATTGATATATCAATAATTGGATCATCAATATTAAATATGACTGATAAATTCGTACCTATTTCAATATTATTGCTAATTTCTATTATGCCTTCATGATCTTCATTGAGCCCAAGTTCTTTTTCAGAACAAAGCATGCCATTACTATCTATGCCCCTAATTTTACTTTTCTTAATTTCGGTTCCATCTGGCAACTTTGAGCCTATTGGTGCAAGTATTGTTTTTAGTCCTGATCTAGCATTTGGAGCACCGCAGATTATTGTTATAGGTTCTTTATCATTACTATATCTAACTTGACATATTTTTAGATGGTCTGAATTTGGATGTTTTATACATTCTTCTATTATAACACAATTGAAGTCCTTTAATTCGTTTTTTTTATCAATTACTTCTTCAACTTCTAAACCTATTTGATTTAAAGTATCTGTAATTATTTCAAGTTCAACTTCTGTTTCTAAGTATTCTTTTAACCAAGATAAAGTAAATTTCATTTTTTATTGTGTTGCGATGGATATATAGTATGCTTTCGCTTTTATATGTCAATTTAAAAATATTTTTAAATCGATCTAGTTAATATTTAATTAATATTCCCACTATTAGACAATATGTCTTTAATTTTTTTACTTGAAAAATAAAAAAAATAAAATTATTATTTTTTATATATTTTTAATATAAATATGGTCAAAGAAATAAAAGGATTACAAAACGAGATAGATATAGCGTTTGGTAAGGCGATAGAAGGGTACAAGAAATTTTTTGGCACTTCATCACAAGTTGCTATTTCTGCAGCAATTAAATTAGCTAGTAAATATAGAGAAGAAATAATATCAAAAACAAATGATTTTGTCTCTTCCGTAATTAATTATTGTGATAATATTAACTCACAATCAAATGTAAATTTTGAAGAAGTAGAAAATTCTTTTAAGAAACTAACAGATTATTCAAATAATCTATTAGACAGGGCAGAAATTAATTTACAAGACTCTGCTAAATTTATGGGAACTGATTTTAATGCAGAAATAAATGGCAAAAGAATTTTAGTTAATATGTTTGAAGACTTTTCTGGAATAATTAGCAATATACTTAAAGATCAGATAGAAAAAACAGATTTTGATGTTAATGAACTAAATATTGCAAAATTAAAATTACTTAATAATGCCTTAAAAAGTATAATACAATCTGAAGGCGTTAAATCCGAATGGAATAAAAATAAAGAATTATTAACCATTATGTCAAATATAGCAACTCCAATAGATAATGAAGCTCAAAAAATTGAAAAAGAATTAGAGAGAAATTTAGAACAACAAAGAAAATTAAAGGAACAAGAAGAATTAATAAAACAAGAAGAAGAAAGAATACAAAAATTAAAAGAAAATGAAGAAGAAACGTTAAAAGAAATGAAAAAACTAAGTAAAGAAATGCAAGAATTACATGAAAAAAATTTAATGTATAATGAAAATAGTGAAAAACATGGTAACATTCTGGCAAAATTGGAAGAAAAACAAAAAAAATTGCTGTTTAATATTAATTCTTTAGAAGAAGAAAAAAATAAAGCTAACTGGAAAAGGAAGAAAGAAATTGATAAAGAATTAAAAGATAAAAACATAAAACTTCAAAAACTTGAGGTGTTGTACAAAAATGAGGCAACAGGCCTTTCTGAGGTTACTAAAAATAATTCTGAAACAATGAACAAACTTAAAGAAAAAGCGAAACAATATTCAGAATTAGCTAACGCTAGTTTAGATAATATTAATAGTAATTTAGAACAACTAAATCAAGAACAAAAAATAAATATAACTCACAATAATGAAACTGCGGAAGCAATAGAAAGAATTGCCAATCATAATAAAGAAGGAGTAAATGATTTAATTGCAACTTTGACTATTCTAAAAGAAAGAGTAGCAGAGCATGACTTGAAATTTCAAAATTTGAGTAATTTATCTGATAAAATTAAAAAAACTAACGAAATTAAACAAAGATTAAATGAAATTAAAAGAAATACAAATTTTACTGAAGATGATTCTTTAAAAGAAAAAATTAATAAATTAGAAAAAATAAATGAAGAATTAGCACAAAGAATAAATTTTGATCCTGAACAAATTGTAAGAAATAGAGAAAATATAGAACAAGATAGAAAAAATATTAAAGAATTAGAAAGTAAGATATTAAAAAATTCATATGCAATACAAGTTAATAAAGATTTAGAAAAAGAAAAAATAAGAATAAGCGAAGAATTAAGTAATACCCCTTGGTACAAATTTTTAAAAAAGAGAAAATTAAAAAAAGAACTGGATAATGTGGAAAAATCTTATAATGATTCAAGTAAGTTATTGAGAGAAATAAGAAATTCTTTATTTGAAAAAGTATCTAAAATAAATGTAAAAGAACAAGAAAATATTACCAAAGAGAAAGAAAATGAAATCAAAAGAAATCTTGATGAAAAAAATATAAAACAAGAACAATCAACGATCTTGGTCAAGCAATAATTTTATATATTAAATCCATAATTTCGTTTGAGTTTTTAGAATACTCAAGTGATTTTATATAGGCATTATTTGACAGTATTTTTACTTCTTCAGGATTATCAAATAGATATTGAATTTTTTTCGATAAAATTATCTCATTGTCTTCCTTTAAAATTATACATGCATTATTTTCCTGTAATTCTTTAAATAATACGTAATTATTGTCAATATAAGGGCCAGTCAATACACAACAATCAAATTTTATAGCTTCAGAAGGATTATGTCCACCTATACCTTTTTTCAAAGAACCACACATAAATACTATTCTACATAACCTAAAGAAAGTCCCGAGATTACCAAGTTTATCATGCACATAAAATTCAATATCGTTGTTGATAGGATTATTTTGTGTTGTTGTAGTATATGAAATATTATTCCTACTCAAAATACTTTTAACATCATTTAACCTATCTGGATGTCTAATAATTAAAAAGGTTATTAGATCTTTATATTTTTCCTTAAGTATTTTATGTGTTTTAACTATTATTTCTTCTTCACCTTCATGACTACAGTTTACAAGCCAAATATGCCTATTACTAGTTATTTTAAATAGTCTTGAATACAATTCTTCATCAACATCACTTTTTTCAACAAAACACTTTATATTACCTAAAAATTTTACACTTTGTACACCTAATATTAAAAATCTTTTATAATCACTCTTTGATTGGGCTAAACACACATCTATTTTAGGAAAAACTACTTCTTTTAATTTTTTGAATTTATACCAAAATCTGAAAGATTTTTTTGACATTTTCCCGTTTAAGACTATAATTGGACAATTTTTAGCTGTTATTGAAAATAAATTAGGCCAAAATTCTGACTCTAT
>CALXRO010000097.1 GCA_944390875.1 uncultured Rickettsiales bacterium | reverse complement strand
CCAAAAATTAGCTTTTTATTACCATTTATACTATGTTTAAAAACAGATTTATTTTCAGATCTACTATTAAAGACTTGCATATTTTGTACAAAAACAAACAGCATCATAAGCAGATTAACAGTTTCATATTTATTAATATTAAGGATTTTTAAACAATAGTAATAAACAGTCATATAAAGAATGCACATAGCTGTGATTGACCAAATACATCGTCTAATCATAATTTTATCAAAAATAGGTTCATCAGGCTTACGAGGTTTTTTAAACATTTCATCACCTTCTTTCTTTTCAAAAGCTAAAAATATATTTTGCACCCCTTCGGTTATAACATTTAACCATAGTAATTGTGTAGCACTAAAAGGTGCTGGCAAACCTATTAATAAAGAAATGATATATATCATAACTTCTGGCATATTACATGACACTACAAAAAATATAAGTTTCCTTATATTGTTATAAACTATTCTTCCTTCTTCCACAGCATTGGTCACTGAAGCAAAGTTATCATCCATAAGTACTATATCAGCACTTTCTCTAGCAATGTCGGTACCAGATTTTCCCATTGCAATACCAACATTTGCATTCTTTAATGCTGGAGCATCATTTACACCATCGCCTGTTACAGCAACAAAATTTCCATTTCTTATTAATGAATTAACAATATCTAACTTTTGTGTTGGTTCCATTCTTGAATATACTTTGGTTGTGGTGGTTAATTTATCTAAATTATCTTTACCTTCTAATATAGCTTTTTTTATATCACTTCCAGTTCTTACTTGTTCCATGTTATCAACAAATTCTAGATCTTTAGCTATTGCAAAAGCTGTTTTTGGGCTATCACCTGTTACCATGATGACATTTATTCCTGCATTTTGACATTCTTCTACAGCGATTTTAGCTTCATCTCTGAGAGGATCCAGCATTGAAACAAGTGCTATAAAATTTAAATTTTTCAAATCACTATAATTGTAATCATTGCTATCTTCTTTTTTATTTACAATACCATACGCTGTTGCTAATACTCTCATCCCATTTTCCGAAAGTTCTTCATTTTTCTTACTAATTTCTATATTTTTTTTATTAGAACACATTGATAATATCGTCTCTGGAGCACCTTTAACAAAGGTATAAACATTATTATCAATTTTAACAAAAGAAGCTGAACATCTTGATTCTGAAGTGTAATATAAAATTTTCTCTCTATTAAATTCTGATAGAATTTGTTTTTGATTATAACCAAGACTATCGGCATATTTTAAAAAAGCTATATCTACTGCATCTCCAAAAAATTTATCACCATCTTTTCCTGATTCGTTTGCAAGAATACTGGTTAATACTAATTGGTTTGTAAAATCGCTTAGACAATCTTTTGAATTTGCTAATATTTTTTGTGAATCGGATATTTTTATTGAGATTTTATTACAATTATTGTCAAATATATCCAGTATTTTTAATTCATTTTGTGTCAAAGTCCCTGTTTTATCTGACGCTATGACAGTACAAGAACCTAAAGCCTCAACAGCTGATAAATTTCTTACAACCACATTTCTTTTAGACATATTCAACATACCAATTGAAAGAGCTATTGTTATAGTTATAGGTAGCGCCTCAGGTATAGAACTAACTGCAAGACTTATCGACATAAGTAATATGTCTTTGATACTTCCACCTTTTATTACTGAAACAATTGCAACAAAGGCGACAGCAAAACATACTATTATTGTAAATACTTTTGAAAATGATTTCATTCTTATTGTTAAAGGTGTTTCTATATTGGTTTTTTGTGTTATTTTATCAGCAATTTTTCCCATTTCAGTATCTTTGCCAGTACTAATTACTATACCTTTTGCAACGCCTTTTGTTATTATAGTGCCCGCAAAAAGTTCATTCAATTTGTCTTGTAATTGAGCGTCTTCTTTTGGTATTATATTTTCATTTTTTTCTACAGCCATTGATTCACCTGTTAACATAGATTCATTTACTTCTAAATTTTCGCTTTCTAATAAAATAATATCTGCTGGAACTTTTGAACCATATTTTAATATAACTATATCTCCAGGTACTAACAGTTCAGAATCTATTTCTTTTTCTAAACCTTCTCTGATAACAACAACCTTTGATTTTACTATTTTTTTAAGAGAATCTACAGATTTTTTAGCTGAATATTCTTGTACGCAACCAATTATTGAATTTACTGTGAGTATTACAAAAATAAATATACCATCAGTGTATTCTTTTAGAAAAATTGAAAAACAAGCACCTATAAGAAGTATGTATATCAACGGATCACAAAATTGCTTTAAAAATATTAATATTACACTTTCTTTATTAGTATCAGGCAGTTTATTTAAGCCATATTTTTTTAACCTTGATTCACATTCAGAAAGATCTAAGCCTTTGTTTTTGTTTGAATTTAAATTTTTTATAAAATCAGTCATAAGATTATACCAAAATTTTGTTAATAATATTCTGATTAGTCATCAAGATTGAGTTCGTCAACCATTTTTTTTGTTACGAAATCAAGTACTGTAATTTTATATTTAATTGCTTCCACATCCAAAATTTTGTTGCCATTTTTACCATATTTTTTATTAATATCACTAAAAGTCTTTTCAAAAGCATCTTTTATTTTTTTTCTATCTTCTGCAGATATATCTTTATATATATCGTAATAATTAATAATAACAAAATCACCAACTTTTTTTCCTATAAGATTATCGCTTATTGGATCTCCTTTTTCAATTAATGTATAAAATCTGATTTCGTTATCTTTGTTATTATCATCTAAAAACATAGCTTTGTTGGAATAATATATGTAATCACCATATTTTACCTTTCTATCTTTGTTTATTTGATTGTTTTCAACTCTACGTTGATAGTTATCTTCTATTTTCTTTAATTTTAAAAAGACATTTGTGATAGTTTTTAGTTTTTCTTCTTTTTTTATGTCTTTTTTTATTAAACTATCTGGAATAAGTTGTTTTTTTACTGTTGTATTTTCGCTCTCTTTTGGTTGTACCATTGTTTCATGGCTAGCATCTATTATATCTGTTATATTTTTACTAATAGTCTTATCTTTTTTAATAAAGTTTGAAAGTTTATCTTTATCAATACGTTTTACGTCAAAATTCATATAAAAAACGATACCAAGAATGACAACAGCTACTATTATTTTAAAAAATTTAGTTTTTACTATTTCATTTATTTGCTGAAATATATTTTTTTTCATAGTTTCTCCTATTCAAGTTCTGCATTTAATTCAACAATTACGTCTAGTAAGTTTATTTTTTCCTCATCTGGTTTATTTTTATTATTTTCGTCATTGATTTTTTTAAATTCATTTATATTTCTTATTAGTTCTATACGCTCATTTTTCCTCTTTTCTTTCAATTCTTCAGAGTCGCCTTCATAATTATAATTTAAGTCTTGTCCAAGATACATTCTTATAATTTTATCAGGATTTTTAACAATACCATTATTATTATCAGATTCAGAATTTAAATTATCAATTAAATCCATGCCTATTAGAACTTTACCCCATATAGTATATTGACCATCAAGATGAGGAAAATAATCACCAGTGACTATAAAAAATTGACTATCTGCACTATCTATGTCGCTAGCTCTTGCCATAGAAACTGTTCCTCTAACATGTTTTAAATCGCTAATCTCTGCTTGCAATTTACCAAATTTACTACCACCTGTCCCAGTTCCTGTTGGATCACCAGTTTGTGCCATAAACCCCTTTATAACTCTATGAAAGCCAATCCCATTGTAAAAGCCTTCTCTAACTAACATTTTTATTCTTTGAACATGCCAAGGTGCAACATCTGGATACATTTCTATAACAACAACACCTTTTTCAAGTTCTATTAAAAGAATATTGTTTAATTCTATATTATCTGGAATACCTTCAGAATAATTATTTGACGAAAGGCAGTTTTTTTGATTTATAAAAAAACAAATAAAACAAAAAATTAATATCCTACTAAATTTCTTCATTTTTACTTTCCTCTATGATTTTTGCAAGCAAAGAGGAATTAGATTTTGATTCTTTATTTTCTTCATCTTCTTTCCTTATTTCTTTGCCTTCTATTAAATCCTTAATTTCCTGACCAGTTAAAGTTTCATACTTTATAAGTGCTTCTGCTATAATTGTTAGTTTATCTATGTTATTTGATATAATATCAATAGCTCTTTTTTCACCATCAATTATAATTGATTTTATTTCATCATCTATTAATTTCAACATTTCATTTGAACTAGCTTCATGACTATAGCCATTTTCACTCATTAACTTATTACTACAGTAAACAGGGCCTATCTTGTCATTCATACCGTACGAAACAACCATATTTTTAGCAAAAGATGTTGCTGCTTTTATATCACTCAAGGCGCCAGCACTTATTTTATCGCTACCAAATATAATTCTTTCAGCAGATCTACCACCCATAGCTATTGTTATATCATCAAGTATGCTCGCTTTTGTCATATTAGTATAATGCCTATCATTTTCAGGAAGTCTTGACACGTAACCGCCTGCATGTCCTCTTGATATTATTGTTGCTTTATATATAGGATCGGTATTTTTACAATTTAAAGTAACTAAAGCATGTCCTGCTTCGTGATACGCAATTAGTTTTATTTCTTCTTCCTTTTTTACTTTGCTTGCATTCTTAACACCCATAACAACACGTTCTTTAGCTTCTTCTATTTCATTATTTGTTATAACTTTTTTATCATTTCTTGCTGCTAGCAATCCTGCTTCATTGATTATGTTTGCTAATTCTGCCCCACTGAAGCCTGGAGTAGATTTTGCTATTGACTTAAGATCAACATTTGGTGCCATTCTAACTTTTTTTGCGTGAACTTGTAGTATTTCTTCTCTACCTTTAACATCAGGTAATTGAACAGTAATTTGTCTGTCAAATCTTCCAGGTCTTAATAATGCCTTATCAAGCACATCTTCTCTATTTGTAGCTGCTATAACTATAACTCCTTCATTTCCCTCAAAACCATCCATTTCTACCAACAACTGATTTAAAGTTTGTTCTCTTTCGTCATTACCTCCTCCCATTCCAACACCTCTATGCCTTCCTACTGCATCTATTTCATCTATAAAAACAAGGCATGGAGCGTTCTTTTTTGCTTCGCTAAACATATCTCTAACTCTACTTGCACCTACTCCAACAAACATCTCTACAAAATCCGATCCTGATATAAAATAAAATGGTACATTTGCTTCTCCAGCTATAGCTTTTGCCAGTAATGTTTTACCTGTTCCTGGAGGCCCTATAAGTAAGCAACCTCTGGGAATTTTTGCTCCTATTTCAGTGTATTTATCTGGATCTTTAAGAAAATCAACGAGTTCTTTTAGTTCATCTTTAGCTTCATCAATACCAGCTACATCAGCAAAAGTTACCTTCCCTTTAACTTGCATTAATTTAGCTTTTGATCTTGAAAAACTAAAAGGACTACTTTCTCCAGATGTAAAACTTTTAAATTTTGAACTATAGAACCATATAAGTATTATAAAAGGTAACCAACTGACAACAAAATCAATTATAATTGATTTTTTATTTGAAGGTTGTTCAATTTTTATTGCTGCTCCATTAGATTTTAAATCTTTTATTATTCCAGGATAATCAACACCATAATTTATATATGTTGAAAATTTTTCTCCATTTCTTAACTCGCCTTTTATATTTCCACCAACAATTTCAACATTTTTAATGTTATTGTTTTGTATATTATCAACAAAATCTGAAAATATCATCTTATTATAACTACCACCTATTGGCTGATCAAAAAAATCTGAAACCAAATAAATGACAACTAATATAATAATCCATGATAAAATGTTATTCTTATTTATATTTCTCATCTTTATCAGATAAATGTTTAAAAACTACATAAAAGAATTCAAAGCATTACCAACATTACCAGGGAGTCCACCTAGACTGTCTTTTATACTTGTATCTATTTTGTCTTTGCAATTATTGTATGCTGTTACTATTAAATCTTCAAGCATTTCAATATCATCAGGATCAACAACCTTGCGACTTATTTTTATTGATTTTACATTATAATCACCCGACATTTTAATTATAATATTTTCTCCACCAGCTGATCCGGTAAACTCAGTTTCTTTTAATTTTGATTGATTTTCTTGAAGTTGTTTTTGCATTCTTTGTGCTTGTTGCATCAATTGTTGTATATTCATACTTTTTTAA
>CALXRO010000096.1 GCA_944390875.1 uncultured Rickettsiales bacterium | reverse complement strand
CAGATATACTTTTTTCTTGTATTGAATTTATTAATATATAATTTCCAAGTGATTTTGACATCTTTTCTCCATTGACCATTAAAAACCCTACATGAAACCAAAATTTTGCAAAATTACTGTTTTTGAAAGCACAACAACTTTGTGCTATTTCGTTTTCATGATGTGGAAATTTCAAATCCATACCACCACAATGTATATCAAAATTTTCACCTAAATACTTATGGCTCATAGCAGAGCATTCTATATGCCATCCTGGTCTACCTATACCCCATGGACTATTGAATTTTGAAGATTCATCATCTATATCTAAACTTGGTTTCCAAAGAACAAAATCCAAGGGATTTTTTTTATTTATTTCATTATCTATACGAACTCCATTTAATAAATTACCTATATTGATATGAGATAACTTACCATAATCTTTATAGCTGGAAACATCAAAAAAAACATGGCCATTTGAAACATATGCGTGACCATTATCAATTATTTTTTGTATAAATTCTATTATATCTTTTATGTTTTCTGTGACTCTTGGTTCGTAATCAGGTTTAATGTTGTTTATATATGACATACTAAGATTACAAGACTCTACAATTTCTTTTGTTAGATTATATATATTCGTATTTTTTTCTTTTGCTTTTATATTTATTTTATCATCAACATCTGTTATATTTCTTATGTATATGACTTTGTTATATAAAACTCTTAGTAATCTTACTAAAATATCTACAAATATCGTTGTTCTTGCATGACCTATATGTGCATGGTCATAAACAGTCAATCCGCAAGAATATAACTTTACTACATCATTTTCAATAGGTTGAAATTCTTCTATTTTACTATTTATAGTATTAAATATTTTTAATTTTTTCATTTAAACGGTTTTATTTACCACAGGCTGTTTCTGAATGCTTTTTTCATCAACTATTCTTTTAAGTTCACAGTTTATATTTGCACCATAATCAACGGCTAAGAATTTATATTCAAGTATTCCGTTTATTAGGGCTGTATCAGATATATTTATTTTTTCTGAAAATGCGTTGCCTTCAAAATTTCCTTTTATATTAAAAACCGAACATTTAACATTACCTTTTATCTTACCATTTTCTCTTATTGTCACTATATTAGCAAAAACATTACCTTCTATTGAACCTTCTATTTCAATATCATCTCCATTTTTTATATCTCCTATAATAATAACACTTTTAGATATCAAAGAAGGATTATTATCTTTTACAGAATTTTTAATCAAAGACATATATTACTCCAAAAAACTAAAATAAAAATCATTAAAATCCCATTTTCTTACCAACATCCAGAAATTTACCTGGATCATAGTTAACTTTATTTACTTTAACTTCATAATGCAAGTGATCCCCAGTAGCACGACCTGAGCTGCCTTGAACTGCTATAACTTTGCCTCTTTTAATATTTTCTCCTTGTTTTACTAAAGGTTTTTTTAAATGAGCGTACACAGTTTCTATGCCATTGCCATGATCTAAAATTATTACATTTCCAAAACCATGTCTCATTGTAACAAGTTTAACCACACCATCAGCTGTGGCTAAAACACTAGCATTATGAGGTCCCGCAAAATCAAGTCCTTTATGTAGTTTGGTTTTTTTTGAAAAAGGGTCTATTCGATTTCCATATTTACTTGATAGATAATAGTTTTTCATAGGTTTGGAAACTGGTATAGAATTCATGAATGATTCCAAATATGTTAAATATTTTAAGTCTCCATTTATACTTTTATCTTTCTTGTAGTCCAGCTGACTTTCATAAATTTTATCAACTTTTTCTGATAATGATATATCATTAAGAGTATCCTTTAGACCACCTATTCTTGAATCAATAGCAACTTTGATGGAAGACATGTTGTTGTCTATTCTTTTAAGTACAGGCATTATGTTTTTGTATTCCGTTGTATTTAAAACTTTGTTATTTTTACTTGAGTATGAAATAATTCTATCTTTATTTAAGTCAAACTTTTCAAATTTGTCGTAGTTGTTTATAGCATCAAAGTATTTTACAAAATTCTCTATTGCCACATCTAAAGCAGCTATTTCTTTGTTTAATTCTTGATTGGTTAATTTTAAGTTTTTGAGCTGGGCAATTCTTCTGTTTTTGCTTCCTATGTTTAAAAAGAAAAATAAACTGGTAACTGCCACCCATAACATCATAATAGCAATAATGATTTTCTCTATTGAACGAATTTCTTTCGTTTTTATTTTTCCTCCAGATATTATAATTATTTTCTTATTTTTTTTGTTAACTTTATTATAATTCACAGAATAAGTTTAAATATTTTAAGAAAGTAAAACATATTGTTTATAAAAATCAAGGTTTATGTTTTATATTCAAATTTATTAGTTTAATTACTTTTAATAAAGTATGTGCTATAATATAGATCGTCTTATTAACTTATTGACAAATAAATCAACGTTTATATTATTAGTTATAAGAGAATAACCTATTTATTCCCAAAAGGATAAATAGGTTTTTTAATATGTTTAATTTAAGTTTACAGGAATAACATGGCAGATACAATAAAAGGTAGTAAAGAATTAATACTTATAGCAGAGAAGTTAGCTAGCGACAAAGGTATAGAAACAGAAAGTATAATAAGAGCCATGGAAGATGGCATAAAACTAGCTGCAAGAAGAAAATATGGACATGATCTGATTATTGAGTGTGAAATAGATAGAAAAAGCGGTGATATATACTTATACAATATACTTGATATTATAGATGACAAAGATTTAGAAAACATAAATTATAAAACTCAAGTCACGTTGTCTGATGCTGTTGGTATGATAAAAAACAATAAAGCTGTTTTTCAAGAAAATGTTGAGGTTGGTGGAAACATAAAATGCGAGTTGCCACCTGTTGATATGAGTAGAGTTATAGTACAAATAGCAAAAAATGAAATTATAAAAAAAGTAAAAGAAGCTGAAAAAGAAAAAGAATATAATGAATTTATAAATAAGGTAGGAAGTATAGTAAGTGGTGTAGTTAAAAAGACAGGTCAAAGAAACATAGTAGTTGAAGTTGATGGTTATGAAACATTACTAAACAAAGATAATCTTATACCTGGTGAGTATTATAGGGTTGGCGATAGACTTAAAGCCTATGTTGTTGATGTAGTGAGAGGAAATGATAATCAAATTTTCTTATCAAGAGTTGATAACGAATTTCTTATAGAACTAATGAAACACGAAATTGCTGAAATGTATGATGGTATGATAGAAGCTAAAGGTGTTTCTAGAGATCCTGGCTCTAAAGCAAAAGTAGTTGTTTATTCAAAGGACAATATAAGTGATGTAGTTGGTACCTGTGTTGGTCCTAGAGGTGCTAAAATACAGGCTGTTTCCACTGAGTTAAGAGGTGAAAAAATAGATGTTATAAAATGGTCAGAAGACAGAGCAGAGCTTGTAGCAAATCTATTGTCCCCAGCTAAAGTATCAAAGGTTGTGGTTAATGACAATATAGGTCAGATAGATGTTGTTGTGCCTAAAGATCAATTAAATTTGGCTATAGGTAGAAGCGGTCAAAATATAAGATTAGCTTCAAGAATTGCTGGAGGTAGAATAAATATTCTTACAGATGAAGAAGAAAAACAAAAGAGAGCTGCTGAATTTAATAATTTGACCTTGTTATTTGAAAATGCCTTAGATGTAGAAGAAGTTATAGCACAGTTGCTTGTAGCAGATGGTTATTCAAGTGTTGAAGAGATAGCAGGTGCTAGTGTTGAGAGTTTACAAAAAATTGAAGGTTTTGATGAAGATATAGCAACAGAAATAAAGAGTAGAGCAGAAGAATATATTGAAGATATTGAAAGTGATACGGAAGAGGATGAAAAAGAAGATGTAGATAGTTTAGATAGTAAAGAATCTGAAATTTTATTAGAAAAAGAATAAATATGGTTAGACTATGAAAGATAATATGTCAAGAAATACACTGACATTAGGTTTTAAAAAAAATAAAAAAGACGAAGATAGTAAGATATCAAATACTGGTCTTGAAATGCTTGCTGAAAGGCAAAGACTCATAAAAGAAGCTCAAGCTAAGAAATTAGCGGAGCAAAAAGCTGCTGCAACCAGAAAAGATTTTTCCAAAAAGTCTGAAGTCAAAAAAGAAAAAGAAAACTTAGTTAATATTAAAACTAATGAAAAAAATGCTGGAAAAGATAAAAATTTTGAAAAAAAAGAAAAAGATAATTTTAAAAAAAAGAATAACAAATATCATAAAGACAGTAATAAAAAGAATTTTTCTAATAAAGATGGTAATAATTATAAATCAAAAGAAGATAAAAAGTTTAACAATAAAAAAAATTTAAACGATAAAAAAGAATACAATAAAAACGATAAAGAAGAAAAAAACACAAGCGAGTTACAACAGAATTTTAATGAGATAAATAGTAACAAAAAATTACAGTATAAAGAAAAAGGCAGTAAATCACCACGTTTTAAAGAAAGTAATTACGAGGACGGCGGTGGTTCAGAAAAAAACAGTAAAAGAATACTGAAAAATAAAGATGACAAATATTCTAAAAATATACATACGTATATATTTAATGAGGAAGATGATGATAATGACAATGTAGTTTATGATAATCTAAACAGAAGCATAAGAGCCAAAAAAAGAGATAAAAAAAATATACAACAAGGTTTTGAACAACAAAAAATATATCAAACAGTTAATATTCCAGAATTTATATCTGTTTCAGACTTAGCTGAAAGAATGAATGAAAAAAAATCGGATATAATAAAAAAATTGATGACTATGGGGATGCGTGTAACAGTAAATCAGATCATAGATGCTGATACAGCAGAACTTATAGTTGTAGAATTTGGTCATACACCAAATAGGGTACTTGATTCTGATATAGAAAATGTATTAAAAGAAAAAGTTGGAACAAATTTTGTTCCAAGAAGTCCTGTTGTTACAGTTATGGGTCATGTTGATCATGGTAAAACATCATTGTTAGATGCTTTGAGAGCAACAAAAGTTGCTGAAGGAGAATCTGGAGGTATTACGCAACATATAGGGGCTTCAAGAATTGAAGTTACAAAAAATAAATTCATAACTTTTATTGATACTCCAGGGCACGAAGCCTTTACAGAAATGAGAATGAGAGGTGCTAATATAACAGATATAGTTGTTTTGGTTGTAGCTGCTGATGATGGTGTAAAAGATCAAACAATAGAAGCAATAAATCACACAAAGGCTGCTAAAGTACCAATGATAGTAGCTATAAATAAGATTGATAAGGAAGGCATCGATCCAAGTAGAGTTAAAAATGAGTTATTACAACATGGTGTTATAGCAGAAGAATTTGGTGGTGATGTTATATTTGTAGAAGTATCTGCAAAAAACAGAATAAATTTAGATAAACTAATAGATGCAATATTATTACAAGCTGAAATATTAGATTTGAAAGCACCTATAGATTGTCCTGCATCTGGGGCTGTTATAGAGAGTAAAATGGATTCTCAACGTGGTGTTGTTACTACAGTTTTGATACAAAAAGGTATACTAAGTATTGGTGATATTGTATTAGCTGGAACTAGCTATGGTAAAGTTAAGAGAATGGTTGATGATAAGAAAAAAACTCAGAATCAGGCATATCCATCAATGGCTGTAGAAATTTTAGGACTAGATACAACTCCAAAAGCAGGTGTAGTATTTAATGTTATAGAAAATGAAAAAAGTGCTAGAGATATAATATCTTATAGAGAAAATAAAGAAAGAGAGGCTAAAGAAGCAAAAAGAGCTGGAAAAAGTGTTGAAAGTATATTGCAACAAGTAAAAGGCAGTAATAAAAAACAATTGTACTTAATAGTAAAAGGTGATGTAAGTGGTTCAATAGAAGCAATAACAAGTAGTTTGCTTAAATTAAGTAATAATAATGTTGATGTTGATATAATACACTCTGCAATAGGTTCAGTAACTGAGTCTGACATAAATTTAGCTTCTGCTTCAAATGCGATTATAATTGCATTTAATGTAAGAGCAATCAATACTGTAAGAGATTTAGCAAAAGAAAAGGACGTTGAAATAAAATATTATTCAATAATTTACGATATAATTAATGATGTTAAGTCAATTATGTCTGGATTTTTAGATCCTATCATTAAAGAAAAAGTGATAGGGCAAGCAGAAATTAGAAATGTTATAAAAATTTCTGGCGTTGGAAAAATTGCTGGTTGTTATGTTTTAGATGGTGAAGTTAGAAGAAATGCAAATATTAGATTAATACGTGATGGTGTTGTGATTTTTGATGGAGTAATAAAAACTTTAAAGAGATTTAAAGAGGATGTTAAGGAGGTTAAAAATAATTATGAGTGTGGTATAGCTATTGAAAACTATGATGATATTAAAGAAAATGATATTATAGAATGTTATGAAAAAGTTGAGGAGAAAGGAAAATAATTTTATTAATGAAATAAAAATGGTATTATACGTGTTTTTACGTTTATTTTTTTATTAAAAATAATTTTAAAATACAAACAATTCTCTTGGGAAAAATGCGTTAGTACAATGATTAAGGTTATGACAAAATAAAGAAATTTTTAATAAAGTGTTTTACAAAATTTGCATGTATACAAAAGCTATTTAAAAGGAATTATATTTTGCTTGTAGATAATACTTTTAATAAAATAATGCAGAATTAATAGATAATTATGTTTTATTTGAGTATCTACAATCTCAAGAAAAATATCAAGATATTAGCTTCTATGTTGTGAATAAAAATAATGTTAGTTTTAATAGGATTAAAACAAAATATAAATATTATACCAATAAACAATACAAAAATCAGTATAGAACTTGCAATTAAGTTGTTTAAGACTAAATATTGTCTAGATTCTTTTCAGATAATTAACAGATTTAATGTTAATTTGAAAAAATTTTTAAACTTAGGCAAATTATTTCAATATATATGCAACATGGAATAAATTATTTTAAACTGGCTTTTCATGAAATAAATGTTGATGATAAAATAGGAGATAACGTTTTCAGAAAAATAATATCAACAAATAAAACTGAAAGAGATTTTTTAAAAAGATATTAAACAAAAAATATATTCAAAAATAAAGTATATATGAAAAATTTAAAATTAAAATCGATAAAATAATGATGTGTGTGTATTTGATACAGAAAGATACTTTTATGATTGTCGTTAATAAAGAAGATACATAAGTAAATAATATTCTAGTATATATAACAATGATAAATAATAATATTAAATTTTTTTTGGGGTAAGCTGCAATTAGAAATTTTATAAATTTTTTTTTAGTTGTTATGTTTTAAATGTTTAAATTAAGAGAGATACAAATATAGAATGTTGTAAAGGAATTGAAAATAAAGAAAATAAATATGCTATTATGATGCTAAAACCATTTGAATTTATACAATAAACTTTTATTATTAGCTTAGTTATACGATTTTATACTTTAAAAATATATGGAAATAATGAATAATGCAAAATGGTACAGAAGGGTAATAAGTTTTTTACTTGACGTATTTTTTGTTAATTTTATAAAGACACTTCTTATACAAATCTTTGTATTTTCTAAGAAAAGGCTAGAAATAATGAACAATTTTTATATCGAATTTAATGATCTTTTCGGTCATATAGATATAAGGAAAGTTAAGGACTATCATGTAAGATTTGTTGTTAATAATCCTGTTTTTAATTATTTTCTATGGGCATTATTTATTATGTGTATAACAGGCATAATGTACGACTTTTTTTGTACAGTTTTTTTGAATTCATCAACATTAGGACAAAAAATTATGTCATTAAAAGTTGTTAATTCTAAAGACAATAACAAACCAGGTGCGCTAAAATTATTTATAAGATCAATTTTGGTGCCATTGCCTATAATAATAATATTTCTTTTAATAATATTCCAGCTTTTGTCATTTTTAAATTTTCATGTATATGCGCCAAAAAGGAATTTTATAGTTATAACAATGATAAAATTCACAAAGCTTACTGATCCTTATGTAATAGCTGTTGCACTTATTATTTTTATTTTATTTTGGTATGACATATACTATATAACAGATGGTTTAATAATGAGTGATATTTTATCAGGAACGAGAGTAGTAAATTCAAAATTCCAATCATTTGATATAACAGCAAACGAGAATAATAAGGATTTTGTATATTTTGGCGATAAATTTCTTAATAGTTTAGAAAAAATAAATATTTACTTATTTGACAAAGTTAAGCTATCTATTACATATATAAAGGACAAAATTGGTGGCAAATTTAAAACACTTAAGAAAGATGAAACTAATCATAAAAAATGAATTGTCTTAGTTTGTAATTAAGTAAAAAACTTACTACCTCTTCTTTTTATTTTTTTAGTTGATTGAAATAAATTAAAACATATTTAAAATACATAGTTTTGGTAATATATAAGAATATCTATATGAAGCAATGTGTTTGTAGTTTATATGAATTTGATAATCTTAAAGATTCAAAGTATTATATAAAAGAGTCAGTTTTAAAATTACAGATAGAGTTACGAAAAGCATACTTGCTATTAAAATATAGCAAATTATAAAAAATACCATGTAATTTATAGACTCTAGCTATTTACAAACTGATTCCTATCACCCCCTCCCTTTGCATATTCCACATATTTTTAAATAAACCATTTTGTATTTTTAAAAGTTCTTCTTTTGTTCCATCTTCTATTATTTGTCCTTTATCTATTACAACTATTCTATCCAT
>CALXRO010000095.1 GCA_944390875.1 uncultured Rickettsiales bacterium | reverse complement strand
GATATTCAAGAATTAAAAGATTCCAATGGAAATTCAACTGGAATGAAAATCTATAAGGCTGATTGTTTGCCAAAATATGAAGAATTAATAAGAGCTATATATAAAAGAACGACTGATTGTGCTAAAGTTATTAATGGAACAAATCCTGGATATGAAATTTATTATGATAATAATGGTTATAAAGTCTTGAGAAACGGCGATAAAGCAAATAAAGAAGATAACTTGCCAGAAGAAATTTCTGGAGATATTGGAATTATAGAAATTAATGAAATAATAGATTTTCTAAAAGCATTCTTTAAGACCGAAGAAATTTCAACAGGAAGTAGTTCAGAAGGAAGTAGTATGTATAAATCTAATTTCTACTATTATAAAAAGCCTGATAAAGAAACAGAATTAGTCAGTCAATGCTATGATATCAGCAATTTAGCGACAAGTTTAAATTATATAAATGAAAAAGTCAGTGAAAATGATTCTCAGAGAATTATTACTTTAGGCGCTAAAAAACTTACAGCATTCGATAGTAGTTATAGAGAAGGTTTGATGAAAGACTTTATGTTGCAAACAACAAATGAAACAAATAATGGAGGAAATTATGAAGAAAGAGTTTATAAAGAAGCATTTTACCCTGAACAAAACAGTTTTTTAAGAATCCTTATTCTAAAAAATATTAGTGAAGAAAATATAAATAATTTGGTAAAATTTACCACTGAGATGAAAAAAGAAGAAACCTCTAGTAGTCCTATTTTTCAGATAAAAATGGAGAAAAAAACCAGTTACAAAAATGGAGAACAATTAGCTGTTTTTATAGGATGTAATTCAGAATATTCAAATTATAAAGGTGATTTAGCAATAGATGAAAGTAATGTTATACCTATTGTATACTATAAAAATGGAATACTAGATAAAGAAAAATCACTTGGATATTTTGACTCTTCCGGAAGACTAATAGATAAAAATACAGAAAGTGTTGGAATAAGTTTTTCCAATTATACAGAAGATGGTGGTTATCTTAAAAAAATAGCTGATCATGATCTATGTAAAGATAATGAACAGGAAGAAATATTTTATTTTAAAATTATAGACGTAGATAAGGATCCTGGAAATAATGCTAATAATTACAAAATAACTATAAGAGCCACTAATGCATCTAAAAATACTTTAATTACGTATTTCAGAGATTTTATTAATTATATCTTATCTCTTATAGATGGTTCTAAAATTTCCTTAAAAACTAGAGACAATAGTATAGTTACATGTCAAAAAAATAAAAATGAAAATTTATGTGTAATATATGATGAAAACCATCCAGATGATAATGGAAGTTATTGTGGAATTGGTGATAGTAATTGTTATGCGCTTTGTGAAAGTGTTAATAATGGTCAAGATTCTTTTTCTTGTAAGACAGTTTCTGATGGTAAAGGCTTTGTTAAAAATATTTACTTAAATTTTATAAATGATCCACTATTTCAATTTATAGCAAAAATATCTTTGGCTTTAGCTATAACACTTTATGGTTTTGGTTATTTTTTTGGTTTAAGCCATTTTACACAAGCAGAAATTATAACAAAACTGATAAGATTTTCAATGATATATTTTTTAATAAGTCCTGCTGGTTGGAATTTTTTTGATAATTTTGTTGTTAAATTTTTTAAAGATGGTATAGATTCGATATTATTTTTGGTAGCTAGCTCTTTTGAACTTGAAACTGACTCAGAACTTTCTCTGGCTATTAAAAATGGAAATTACACTGATAAATCTGTATTATTTACAACATGTTTTAGTAACCTTGAATTAATATTCTCGCCTCCGGTATTCAATAAAATTATGGGCTTAGCATTTTCAAGTTGGTATGGTTTAATATATTTATATTTGGTTTTAATGACTATAATTAATTATATAGTTGGTGTTTTTACAGCAATAATATTGTATATCACTTCGCAAATTTATATGTCATTAGTTTTTTGTTTCTTCCCTTTGGTATTATTATTTATGTTTTTCGAGAGAACAAAGAAAACATTTGATAACTGGTTAGGTCAATTAATAGGTTTTACAGGACAACAAATATTTCTTGTAATGACATTATCATTCTTTAATATAATAATATATAACTATATAAAATCTGTATTTAGTTATAGGGTTTGTTGGTTACCTTTACTTAATCTAAAACTAGGAGGTTTTCCTCTATTTATGATACAATGGTGGAAAATACCATCATCAAGTGCAACAAGAGGTGTTTTAAATACAATTGATGAAAATATGCCTAGTTTTTATTCTATTATGTCATTTTATATTGTTGGAATATTGATGAGTAAATTTATTACTGGAGCAACTGAACTTGGTAGTAGTATATTTGGTGGCATGAATATATCCAGCGGCTTTGCTGGAAAAATATCTGAAACAATAAATAGAGGTGTTGGTTTTGCTGATCAAGGAATGAAAAATATTGGTGATACCTTTGCTAAAGGTATGGCACGTAGATTAGGTGGCAAAGGTATAGAAGATTATAAAGAAAGACGTGAAAAAGAAACAAAAGAGAGAAGAGAATATGAGCAAGGCCTTCAACAAAAAGCTGATAAACATATGAAAGAAAATTCTAAAGCAAAAGTTGGCTCGAAGGAATATGAAAAAGAAAGAGAAGAGTTTCTAAAAGACCAAAGAATGCAGGATATAAAAAATGAAAAGTCACCATATTCAGAAAAATATAAATCTTATAATTCTAAACATTCTAATGAAAGTGAAGAAGGTAATATGGAAAATTTTATGAAAAAGATGGGTTGGATTAAAGAAAGGAAAGATTAAAGCAGACGGCTTAAATCAGTTAACTTAATATTTATTATATAATGTAAAATCTCTCGTTTTACAATAACATAACACGCATTTATATTGGCTATATTATATAATAAGAATAGTGTGTTTATTGATATTTAATGGTTAAGTGGCTCCACAAGTAGGATTCGAACCTACGACCAACCGGTTAACAGCCGGTTGCTCTACCGCTGAGCTATTGTGGAACAACTGACTTAGATGTTACGATTTATTTTTATAAAGTCAAATAGTAATTATAATAAAATATATATAAAAAATTAAACAAAATACAATTATAAAATACTATTCTATCACTACTAATATTTGTGGCCTCAATCATATTTCTTAATCTTGCTTTTTCAACATTCTAATATTATATTGAGAAAGTCATTATAATATACTTTATGTTTGCAAACCAAAGAAATAACAGACAAGAGCCCATACAAAGCAATACAGAGGATAAATTAAATAGATCAATATTTGTTAATTATGTAACAAATATAATAAAAAATGCTCCAACTACAAATAGAGCATTTGTATTGTCCATAAACGGTAAATGGGGAGAGGGAAAAACGTCAGTTAAAAACCTAATAGCAGAAAGATTATTATATAATAAAAAATCAAGTAATAATATGTTACTTGAATTTAGTTCAATAGAATTTCAAACACAAAAAGAATTAAATAAAATATTCCTTGATAAAGTTGTAAATATAGTCAAAGGGAAGAATAAAAATATGGAAATAATTGAATCAATTAAGGAAAACAAAGGTATAATACTAACAATACTATTTTTAGTATTAACAATAGTTGGAGTAATATATCCAAATGTTTTTGTTAGACTTTCTTCATTGATTTTTTCAATAATATTTATATTCAGAGCACAATTTAGAAAAATAACTCTCAACACCTTAATGGAAGTTTTATCAAAATCATATGTTAAGGTTGATGTAGTACATAGAATACTATATTATGACGAACTTAAGGTTTATAATGTGGAAGATTTAAAACTTAAAAAATATTTAGAAACAAAATGCAAATATAATAAGATTATAATTTTAATAGATAACTTTGATTCTCTTGAGCCTAATCAAGTTAAAATGTTAATACAACTCATAAATTCAAAATTGAATTTACCTAAATTTGTATTCGTACTTTTTTATGATAAGTTTATAGTAAGTAATTGTTTAACTACTAATGTTTATAATGGTTCAGAATTTATAGAAAAATTTGTGAACATTCAATTGGATTTACCAATGATAACTGATGACATACTGTTTACTTTTTTACAAGGGGAATTACAAGAAAAATACAGAATAAACATAGAATATTTAAATGGCTTCAATTGTGTAAAGAACTATTTTTCATCTCTAAATAAGATCTATTCATTTTTGGATAATTTCAGTGTAAATTATGCAATAGCTTCAAAAAATATGAAATATAATAAATTTGATTTTAACAGAAACGATTTTTTATTTTTGGAGATATTAAGATTTTTTGAAAATGATCTTTATAGAGAAATAAGACAAAACAAAAGGTTATTAACAAAACATAACTTAAAAATTTATATAGAAAATAAGCAAGTTTGGCCTAAATTTAAAACAACTATTATAAATAACTCTGAAGAAAATATAAAAGAATTAATAATAGATTTATTTCCTTATGTAGCTGAAGAATTTAATGTAAAAAGTTGTTATAATGAAGAAGTTCTTCAAAAATCAAGATCAGTTGGATGTTTTGATTATTTCGATTACTATTTTATGTATGATTTAAGTGAAAATGTTATACCAGAAAATAGTCTTAAAAAACTAGAAAATTCCTTAGTAAATAATGAAGAGTTTGTTACTAACTTTAAAACAGAATTTTCAATTTCAAGTGATGCAAATATAAAATATTATGCTAGTAGTTTGTTATATAAACTATATAAACGTAGGGATAATATTAATATAATTGGGAAGACAATAGCTAGAACAGAAAAGGAAAAAGAGTTAATAAAAAATATAATATGGTTATACATATATAGTGATAGAAATGTATCTAGCAAAAAATATATTATTCAGATTATGTTAGCTTATTACGACAGTAAAAATGATCTTGATGGTATAATTAACTCAATTAATGAGTTATTAGAAGAAAATAATTATTTTTATAGCTTTTATTTGTTAGAATTGCTTGGACTTCTTAAAAATGTATTGTTGGATATTATTTTTAGTAAAGAATTTGATCGAATTTCTGAATATAAGAGTTTAATAAATCAGATACTTTTTAGACATAGTGAAATTTTACTTGATAGTACAGGAATTTTAAACTACTTAAATATAGATAATTACAATTCCAGATTACAATTGAATCATATAATTGCGTTTGTGAAGAATAAGCTATATATACATAGTAATAATAACATAGATTCTGAAATAGAAAATTTTGTAAGAAATTATATAAAATCTGGTAAATTTGATATTTTAAAAGATAGATTATTTAAAAATTATTTCAAATTAATTTATTCTTTTGTAGAATACTGTGTTAAAAAGAAAATTATAAATAACAGTATATACTTGATATTAAATCCTAATGATTTATACCCTTTTACATTAAAAGAGGTTTCTGAAGCTTTTAGAGAAAATAAAATAAGTAAAAAAGATAAAATATATAATGTTCTTTTAAGGTCAGTAAAAAAATTATAACATATAATTAAATAAAAACATTGACTTATAAATAAAGATGACTACAATAAAGTTTGTACGAGTTTGTACAAACTTTCAAAAAAATGAGGTATAAAAATGAAAAAAAATAATATTCCAATAATGCTAGGTTCTGCAGCTTTTACTATAATTTCGAATGGAAAATTAGCTGTTGCAAAGAAGGGGGTTTCTGCCATAGGAGTAGATAAAGCAA
>CALXRO010000094.1 GCA_944390875.1 uncultured Rickettsiales bacterium | reverse complement strand
CATCTCTCCATCATAAGGAAAAATCATTACCACACTATCAACCCTATAACTGTAAAAAGTCTTTCATATTCATTTCTAGATATAAGTTATGTAACATCAATATAAGGTTGCTAATTAACAATATCTTTAAACTTGATGTATGATATATCACCCCATCCCTTTAATTCTCATTTAGGATAGTCATGCTCACTAAAAGTTATCATTATTATATATAATTATTGCACAACATTTAGCATTATTATGAGGTAAATCTAGTGTATCTTCTCTAAAAATTCCACTTTTTCCATCTCCTAAAATAGCCATATAGGATTTTGATAATTTAGCAGGAAATGGGTTTTTTTGTCAATTATATCTTCAATTTTTTCAAAGCCTCAACTAAAAAACCACCACTACCACAAGCACTATCAATTATTTTATCTGTCTCTTTTAAAATTTTTCATCAAATACTTTATATCATTTAACTTGCTATTGTTTCATCTCTTGTAATATTGCCATTAGCAACAATCCAGCCTCTAATTTCACTAAACATTGATTTAGGTTATGGATTTTTTTCAATTTATCTTTTGTAAACAATACAATTTTGAATAATTTTCTCTATATTTTGGAATTGCTGGAATTACCATTAAATAAAACTCCTAATTCAACATTAGATAAATTCATATAATTTTTTAATTGTCTTTGGTCTGTTTCCGATGATTTAATATCAGGTTTTTTACATTTCATTTATAATTTTTATTAACTTAAAATTATTTCAATTAGTAAAATCATTATAAACTCTACATACATCCGTAATCAATATTGATTTTGCTTTTATTCTATCGTTTAAAAAATTGTATAAAAATTTTCTCTTATATTTTGTACAATAAATTCTTAAATATGGTTTTCTATTATTACTTTCTCTACTCATTGTATTTCATAGTTTGATCTATCCATTTCTCTTTTTTGAACTTAACTTTAGCAAAAATTCTAAATAATAAGTTATACCAAAATATATGCTTTAATAATTCTTCTAAAGAAGAAATTTATGATACAGTTATATAATTAATATACATTTTCTATATAAAATCTTTTGGTTTAATGTTCCAATTAATAACTTTCCAAAATTCTTCATTTTTATTTTTTATAAATGTGCACAAAGCAGATGTTGATATTTTTATATCATAATTTTCAATAAATTTATCAAAATTGCCAGTTAAATAAGGAGCAAATCTGGCTATACCATTACTTGTAAATACCATAATGACTTTATCTTGATATTCCTTCTCTATCATTTTTGAAAAGTCAAACCAATTATCAATCGCTTCTTTAGAATTAAATTTCCAACCATCAGGAACAATAGCATTTTTATTCCACTGTTCTAAAGCATCTTTTCCTATTCTCGAGATTATTTCTTCATCTGTTTTAGCTTCATCAATACTATAATCTATTTCATTAAAAATTTTGTTTCTTTCAATACTTACAGATATACCTGTTTCTTTAAAAGCTATTTCTGCTGTTTGATAAGTCCTTTTTAACTCGGACGAAAAGACTTTATCTGGAATAATATTTTTAAATTTTAAATATTTACCTAACAAAATTGCTTGCTCTTTTCCACTACTTGATAATGGGATATCTGTTCTACAACCAATTCTTAAACAAGTTTCACCTTTATTAAAGGTATTACCATGTCTAACTATTATTAACCTTGTGACCATCTTCATCGAAAATTCTAAAAACTAAAAAATAATATAAAAATATTTTTTATAAAATAAATGGTTGCATAATCTTGCTTTATGAATATAATAAAAATATTATAAAATTCATAAAATAAACATAATAAATGAATATAGTTGATGATTTAGTTCCAATAGTAATTGAACAAACTCCCAGAGGAGAAAGGTCGTTTGATATTTTTTCAAGATTATTAAAAGAAAGAATAATATTTTTAAATGGTGAAGTTAATGATATAATGTCTTCGCTTATTGTTGCTCAACTTCTTTTTCTTGAGTCTGAAGATTCAGAAAAAGATATATGGATGTATATAAATTCTCCAGGTGGTGTAGTGACTTCAGGTTTAGCAATTTATGACACTATGCAGTATATAAAACCTGATGTGTGTACTATTTGTATGGGTCAAGCATGTTCGATGGGATCTCTTTTATTACAAGCAGGAGCAAAAGGTAAAAGATATTCTTTACCTAATTCCAGAATTATGATACATCAACCATCTGGTGGTTTCCAAGGGCAAGCAACAGACATAGAAATTCATACAAAAGAAATATTAGAAATAAAAAAAAGACTCAATAATATTTATGTAAAACATACAGGACAAAAATTATCTGTTATAGAAAAAAGTATGGAAAGAGATAATTTTATGACTTCAAAAGATGCTAAAGAATTTGGTTTGATTGATAAAATAATAGAAAAAAGAATTGAAATTGAGAATAAGGAGTAATATGTGGTTTATAATTAGACATGGAGAAACGCTCCATAATAAAAAAAAGATAAAACAAGGAAGATATTCTTCTTTATTGACTTTAAAAGGTATAGATCAGATAAAATCAATAGCTTATAGAATGTCAAATTTAGAAGATGATTTTTCAGATTATATTTTTGTTTCAAGTCCAATGATAAGGACTATGCATTCAATACAAATAATTCAAGAATGTTTAAATATGACAGATATAAAAATTGAACGAGATGAATTATTGGCAGAAATTGATACAGGTGATTATACAAATAAGAAAAAATCTGACATACTAAAAGAAAATCCTAATTTTTTTGAAAAGAAAAAAAATAATTTTTTGGATTTTCAATATCCAAATGGAGAAAATTACGGTCAAGTTTATGATAGATTTCTAAAATTTGTAAATAAGAATAAAGAAGCAAATGAGAATATGATAATATTGACTCATGGTTGTGGAATTAGATTTATACCAAGTATTCTTTCTGGAGTTAAAAAGGAAGACTTTAAATATGAAGAATGGACTGAAACTGATCAAAATTATTTTCATTATTGGGAGTATGGAGATAATATTGTAAATAAAGCATAGACCAAAAATAAATAAGTAACTAAAATTATCTTAAAACATATTGCTTATAATATAAAAACATAAATAATAAATATAATTAATTTGATTATATGTTTAAAAAAAGTTTTATATTATCAGTATTTACTTTTTTATCAGTATTTACGTTTGTTTTTATATTAACAAAATCATATAAAGTCATGAAAACAAACAAAGATATTAATATTTTGCCAACAATAAAAAGCAAAAATAAAGAAATAAAAATTAAAGTCGTACAAAGAGAAAATAGTGATAAAGAAATAAATAATTTTTATAATAGCATTGAAGGTTCTGAAGAAAATATATCAAATGTAAAAACTTTAAAGAATCCTGAAAATAAAGAAGATTATACTAAAGAATCTAAAACAAAATCAAAATTAAACAGTATAATAATGGATAATATTGGTATAGATGAAGAAAATGTTGAAATAGATGAAAGTATTAAAAACTTAGTTATAAATAATGAAAGCAATAATGATTATAATATAAATGTTAACAATCAGAAACACATAGAAAGTAATTTATATAAAGTACAAATAGCTGCATTGAAAGATAAACAACAGGCTGACATATATGTAAATAGAATTAAGAGGTTTTATAAAGATTTACTAGTAGGATTAGATGTTTATATTTTAGAGATAGATCTTGAGGAAAAAGGGATATTTTATAGGATTCGTATAGGTGATTTTGAAAATAAAAAATTGGCAGAGAAATTTTGTGAAAATTTTTTTAAAAAAAATGACAAAGTACTGAGAAATTGTATAGTGGTAAAGTAATGTACGATGAAGAAAAAAATATTATTTCATTATTATTTTTTATTATCCTGAAGTTAGGATTAATTTTTTATTTTATTTATCACATCGCATTTAATGGTTTTGGAGTTTTTAATTATAAAAACTTTTATGAAATATATGATAATAAAAAACTTGAGTTAAAAAAAGCAGAACAAGAATTTAGTAAAAAGCAAAATAAAATTAATAGATTACAGGTTAATAATTTAGATTTAGATTTATTTGATGAAGTAGTAAGAAAAAATCTTGGTGTTGCAGGAGATGATGAAATAGTATTGTTTATTAAAGATATAAAAACAGAATAAAATGTATAGCAATAGTTTTATAGATTCTCTTAAAAATAAAATTACATTATCAGATGTAATTGGTAAGACAGTAAAAATTGTTATACATGGTAGAAATAAAGTTGCTTGTTGTCCTTTTCATAAAGAAAAAACTCCATCTTTTCATATAAATGATGAAAAAGGGTATTATCATTGTTTTGGTTGTGGAGCACATGGCGATGTAATCAGTTTTACAATGCAGCAAGATAATTTGAATTTCATAGAAGCTGTTAAAAAGTTAGCTGAAGAAAATGGAATAGAGTTACCTAAACTTGAAAAATTAACTCCTGAAAAACAAAAAGAAATTAATGAAATTGATATTTTATATAAAATAAATGAAGAAACATGTAATTATTATCAAAGTATAATTTTTAGCAGTGCGGGCAAACAAGGTTTAGAATACTTATTTAAAAGAGGCTTAACAGAAAGTAATATAAAAAAATTTAGGATAGGTTTTGCTTTAAATGAATTTGATGCTTTATTAAATTATCTAAAAAAATTTGGATTTTCAGATAAAGATATAATTAAAGCTGGTGTTGTTTCTTTAAATGAAAAAAAAATCTATGATAAATTCAGAAATAGGATAATGTTTCCAATATTAGATAAATCTGGAAAAATTATTGCTTTTTCTGGTAGAGTAATTAACAGCAGTGATATGCCTAAATATATGAATTCACCTGAAACTCCTTTATATCATAAAAGCGATGTTTTATTTAATTATTTTTTTGCAAAAAAATCTATATATGATAAAAGGGCTGCTATTTTAGTTGAAGGGAATATTGATACAATAACTTTATCTGTTAATGGGATAGAAAATGTTGTTGCTCCAATGGGAACAGCTGCTACGGAAAGACAAATAAGAGAACTCTGGAAAATAACAGATAATATAATTGTTTGCTTTGATGGCGATAGTGCTGGTCAGAAAGCGTCAAAAAGATTAGCAAATCTTGTTCTGCCTATAATTACTGCCTCAAAAAGTATTAAATTTGTAAAATTACCAAAAAATCAAGATCCTGATGATTTTATAAAAGAATATGGTCCTATAGAATTTGAGAATTTAGTTAAAAGCAGCGATTCGACAATTAACTTGTCTGAATTTTTATGGGAATGTGAATTGTTAGAACAAAACATTAATATAACAAAATCATATATTACACCTGAAGAAAAGAATAAATTGGAATTTAATTTAAATTTATTATTAAAACAAATAAAAGATCCAATAGTTTCAAAAAACTTTCAAAATTTCTATAGAAGTAAATTATTTTTTATTGATAGAAATGACTATAAAAATAATAAAATGGTTTCATTATATAAAAGTACTACTAAAATAGATTATGGTAAAAAAGTTTCTTCTATAAATAGTTTGGAAAATCTTAAAGAAAGAATAATAAATATAGAAAAAAAGATGATAAATATTGTATATAATAATATACTTATTGTAGATGAATTTTTTAAGAAATATGAAGTAAATCTTTTAAGTATTGATTTTATGGACAAGAATATAACAAAAATATTTAATATTTTTTATGAAAAAATAAATGAAAAAGAATCAATTTTGAAAGAATTAGAGAAAAGTAACTTAAATTCTTACATTACTAAAAATAATTTGTTTAATATTAATTATTCATTAAATGATAGTTTAAATCATTTGTATTCTTTGTTTCTTGAAAGAAGTATATTATTGTCTGAAATTGAATTAAAAGAATTAGCACAAACTAATAATAACGAACAAAAAAGAAAAGCTATTTACGAAAATTTGGAATTATTGCATAAAAAAGTAAATGATTTTGAAAATAATGTTTTATAAAGATATGTAACAAATATAAACCCATAAAATTTACATATTATTAATTTATGTTATTTTAAAAGTAAACCCCCCATCCTCAACAGGGGGTCATGAAATGTTATTAATAATAAAGAGGATTCATATTAAAACTTATATTTACCACCAATACCAAATCCTAAGTTAAATAATCCTTTTGTATTTATTGATGTATTTGTATCAAAT
>CALXRO010000093.1 GCA_944390875.1 uncultured Rickettsiales bacterium | reverse complement strand
TTTGTTTGTTTTGTTTGAATTAATATTCATATTCTTTTTAATTTTGTTAAACATATTGGCCTCCAAATTATTTATTAATTTATCGTTTCATGAAATGATTATATCATATTTTTTAGATAGTGTTAAGTGATTGGAATAAGAAAATAATATTTATTACTAATAATCTAAAAAATTCTTACAAATAGATAATTATAAATTAAAATTATACGATTATTTTATCTTACAACCAATTCTTCTAATTCTTATATCACCAAACTCATCAATGAAATATATTTTACCAAAGATATATTTTAAATTACTTTTTAACTTCTTATTTTTATATATCTCTATGTAGTTATATATACTGTTTAGAATAAGATTTCCATTATAATTATTTGAGAACAACATAATGAATGAAGGTTCGAGGATATATTCTTTTTCTAATTTTAATATATCATAAATAAAACTATTGGTATTTTCATTAAAATTACAAAGATCACAATTATCATTTATATCTACTTGCTCTAATAGATTACCAAAATTTTCTGTATCTTTATCAATAAAAGGTTTAATTTTTTGGGGGTTTTTGTGTTTGTTATTTTCAATAATTTCCAAATAATTGTCTGATAATTTCAAAAGTGTATTTTTATTAATAAGTATATCATTTATACTGATTAAATTGTCCCCAATGGATTTTTCTGAAACATTACCATTATGATAATGTATTATGTGTTCACTGTTTTCTGGAATGAAATAAATATCGTTATTAGAGTTAATATAAAAGCTTTTTATTGTTTTGTCTGAAAATTTTTTATCTAATTTTAAAACTACTTCACTTTTTGAACCATCAAATGAATACATAATTTTTTTACTATCATCAAAATAATAATATTTATCTTTATACTTATTTATTGTAGGAATTGCTTTTAAATCTTTATTTTGTTCTGATAAATCAACTAAAGAAGTATAAATATTATTACTAAATATGCCTATTGAATCATTGTTTGATTTTATTTTTGAAATTAATATATAATTATTATTTATAAATTCAAAATCATTAATACCTATTAAATTATTATTTTTAGCAAAAACTCTTAATTTTTTTTCTTCGAAATCATAATATTCTATTGAACCAACGCAAGAATCTAATACATATAATTTGTCGTCAATATATTTTATATTACTTGGGGAACAAAAACTGTTGCAATCAATTATATATTTTATTTCCCCACTAGAATTTATTAATATTATATTTTTTGTACTTGTATCAAGTATTGCAAAGATTTGAGAATTTTTACCTTTAAAATTTTTCAATAGAATTATTTTTGACATATTCTTATATAAAAAATAATCTTTAAATTGTTGTTTTTTTGTTTTATTGGCATTTATTGTACTGCTTTTATTAAATTTGACTTTTTTTGAAGCCACTTCATTTATATTTTCAACAATTTTATCTATACCTATATCATTATTATATATTTTTATGACATTATAAACTTTATCTAGTATAATTAATTTATTTATACTATTTGATAAAAATTTTGTTTCATCAATGGCATTTTTATCTACATAAATTGTTGGTTCATAGATATTATATTTATAAATAACTTCATCATAGTAATTATTTGTAAATTTTAAAAAATTGTCATTTGCTTTGTTATTGTCTTCTACTATTATATTATAAATAGCAACGTTATAAAATTTATCAGATATATATCTTGATATGTTTAAATTATTTACAAAAGATCTATCATTTATATCAGAAATATTAATAACTATAACATCATTATCGTTAACACTATTTATTGTTTCAAAATTATATTTTTTTGTATTTTTATGGTTAATTAATGAATTTAGATTTTTATAAAAATCACTCTCATAATTTATTATTTTATTTTTTTTAAAAATTATAAAGCCAATGGATAACAAAATTAAGAATATGATAATTATAAGTATTTTATTAATTTTTTTAAAAAACATTTTAATCTCCAAGAATTTTTATTTCTAATTCAAGATCAATATTTAACATATTTTTTGCTTTTTCTTGAGTTTTTTTTATAACCTCTTCTATTTTATTTGCACTTCTATTATTAAAATTTATTAGAAAATTTGCATGTTTTTCAGAAAATTTAACTCCACCAAAATCACAACCTTGAAAACCTATTTTTTGTATTATTTTCCATGCCGGGATATCTTTTGGATTTTTAAAAGTTGAACCACATGTATTTTTAGAAATTGGCTGTGTTGTCATTTTTTTTTGCAACATTTCTCTGAATTTATTATTTATTTCCGAAATATCAGCTTTTTTGGATGTATCAAAAATAGCACTTAATAAAATCAAGTTTTTATTTATTAGGCTTGTTCTATAACCAAAACCACAATCATTTTTCTTTAAAGTAACAGTATTACCATTGAAATCTACGGCTTCTATTGATTTTATTATATCATTAATTTCCATACCGTAACAACCAGCATTCATTATGCAAGCTCCACCAATAGTTCCAGGAATACAACCAAGAAATTCAAAATTGCTAATACCTTTATTTCTCATAGAATTGAATAAATATGAATTTAATACTCCACAACCAACCTTTACAAAATTTTCTTGTAGTTCAAAGTTTTTTAGATTTTTAGTTATTATTGTTACACCTTTTATTATACCATCTTTTATAAGAGTATTATAACCACAACCTATAATATTAATTGGTAATTTATTCAATTTAAGAAGATTTATTAAACTATCAGAATCCTTTGGAATAAATAAATATTCAGCTTTACCACCAACTTTGAATCCACTATATTGGCTTAAATCTTCATTTTCTAAAAAAATTCCGAATTTATCGTATTTCATTAAAATTTTAACAGTATTCCAGTAAA
>CALXRO010000092.1 GCA_944390875.1 uncultured Rickettsiales bacterium | reverse complement strand
CCATTTTAATAATAACAATGTGCCTACATTATATGGCAAATTCGCTATGATACTAAAATTATTTTTAAAAAGTTGTTCTTCATTTATCAATAATGCATTATCATTGATTATTTTTAAATTATCAAAGTATGGTAATATTTCTTTATTTATAATATCAACACATTCCCTATCTAATTCAATAGAAATTAATTTTTTTGGTTTTTGTTTTAAAATAGCTGTAGTTAAACTACCAAGACCTGCTCCAACTTCTAATATTTCAGAATCACTATTAATATCTGAAAAAGAAACTATTTTTGATAATAAATTTTCTTGTAGAAGAAAATTTTGTCCAAAAGTCTTTTTTGTATTAAAATTATATTTTTTAAATATTTCCGAAGTTGTTAACATGAAAAAACCATTACTCTATATATACCATTTAAATCTTTTATTTTACGAATCATTTTAAAGTTATTATCTTTAAAAATGTTTTCTACATCATAATCTTGGCCTTTACCTATCTCTAAATATATTTTAGAACTATTTTTCATATTTTTTTTTATATTTTTTGCTATATATCTATAACAATCTAAACCATCATTACCTCCATCCAAAGCAATTATTGGATCAAATAACCTAACTTCTTTTTGTAAATTTTTTATTTCTTTTGTCTTTATATATGGAGGATTTGAAACTATAATGTCAAATTTTTCTTCTATATTATCATTCCAATTACAAAGTTTAAACAAAATATTTTTTATTCCTGAAGAATCTGAATTTTTTTTTGCAATTAATAAAGATTTTTCATTTATATCAGTCGCTAATCCTCTAGATTTTTTAAATATTGAAAGAAGTGTTAAAATTAGACAACCACTACCTGTTCCTAAATCAAGAATATTTAATTCTTGTTCATTACTGTAATCATCCAATACTGCTTCTATAATAATTTCAGAATCAGGCCTTGGATCAAGAACATCTTTATTTACATAAAATTTATTATTCCAAAAAAATCTTGAATTAATTATTTTTGAAACAGGTTCTCCATTAATTCTACGCTGAATCTTTTGCCAAAAATCATTAAATGCTGATTTTTTAAAATCTTTATTAAAATTTAAAATTAGTTCCTCTTCTTTTATACCAAGGCTTGATAGCATAATTAATTTTACATCTAAACTTGAGTTATCAATAAAATTTTCAGTTAATAAATTTTTAGCTTTATTAAATTCTTCAAATAATGCTGCCACCTCTAAAAACTAAAATTTTTAAATAAATCTTTCACATTCTTGCCATTTATATTCATACTCTTTGTAGCTATGTTAGATTCAAAAACATAATATTTGTCGTATAGATTATCTTTATCATTTCCAGGAATAAGCTCTAACATCTCAACAATAGATCTTACATTATCTTTATTAAATAAAAATACACTATTTTCGTTATTTAATGCACTTATTAAAGAATTATAATTTATAATCTTTAGTTCCAATTTTGAAATTCCTCGGCCTTTTGATGGATTAACTTCATATTGTCCATGCATATTAAATCCATAATTATTAGTTATATCATTATAACTAATATCGTCTATATTAGTTTGAGAAGAAAATATTTTACCTTTTGAATCTATATCTAACATTTCAGAAACTATCATGCTAAAATTATTTTCTAAATATATATCCTTATACTTGCCAACTATTGAATCAACATTCATAGTCATTGTTCTGTTTGAGTAATTCTTTGTTCCAACTTCTATGATTCTAAATAAAAATCCTTTCATTGTTGATTCTGATTTTACTTCACTATTGTCAATACTTTCTTCTATATATATACTATTTGCAACAAAATTAACATCTTTTATTTTATTATTTTTACCTAAAACAAAACTTATATCATCATCTTCCAAAGTGATTTTACTATTTCTATCGTTAACATTAAATAAAATATCTCCATCTACATCAATATGTACATGTTTATTAAAAATAATATTTTTTGCTATGATTTTTTTAAAAGTTATTGATGTACTAAATTTTCCCTCAAGTCCTGAACTTAAAACTAAGTTTTTTATGGAAGTTCTTATACTAAAAGGCAAAACAATAACTGATAATTTTTCGTATTCTATATTATATTTAGCTGTCTTGTTACTAAGTATTTCTTTCATTCGATTTTTAGCTATAAACCATATACTAAAATACACAAAAATTAATAAGACTACTATAATATATAGTATGTTAAAATTACTATCTGAATATCTTTTTTGTTTTTTTTCTTCCATGTTTTTACCTAATTATTTGTTAAATATTTTAAAGGATCCATTGCTGTTCTTCCTTTTCTTAAAGAAAAATATAATTGTGATTCGTTAACATTTCCTGTTTTTCCAACAGTGGCGATAACTTGGCCTTTTTCAACTTTATCTTTAACTTTCACGTTTATGGAATCACAATGCCCATAAACTGTAAGCCAACCATTTTTATGCTTTATTATTATTATATTACCAAAACCTTTAAGTTCATTACCTGCATAAGCAACCTCTCCATTATCAGCAGCTTTTACTTTTGTGCCATGCTCTGACTTTATATTAATTGCATCATTAAAACTTCCATCTTCTTGTTTACCAAATTTTTTTAATATATCACCTTTAACAGGCCAAATAAACATTGAGTTGCCATTGACTAATATTTTTGAATCTTCTCTTGTTAATGTTTCATTTTTGGATTTAACCTTTGTATCTTCCTCAAATCTTTCTAATTTATTATTATTTTGATTTGAATATGATTTATCTCTATTCTTCTGCTCAAAACTATTTTTTGTACTATTGTTGCTACTTGCAGATAGTTTTAACTTTTGACCAACAAAAATATTATACGGTTTTTTAAGATTGTTATTTTTTACAAGATCTAAAAAATTAACATCATTTTTTTTAGCTATGCTATATATAGTATCACCTTTTTTAACCACATATATATTGTTATCATTTATTATACTAGTCTTATTATTAATTTTTATGGTTTTTGAATTTTCGCTATTTTTAGAATATTTTTCTTCTTTGAAGTTATTGTTCTTTATTGGAACTTTAATTTTTTGACCTATATACAAATTATATGGAGGATTTATTGAGTTTAAAGTAGCAACTTCTCTAAGAGTACAATTATTATCAATAGCTATTCGAATTAAGGTTTGTCCTTTTTCAACAGTCACTACTTTATATTCCAATTCATGTTTTTTATTATCTTTATTTACATTATTAATTTTACAATTTGTCTTTAACTTTTGTCCAACATATACATTATAAGGTGGTTTGAGATTATTTATACTTGCCATATCATTTAATAAACAACCACATTTTCTTGCTATTCTTAATAAAGAATCGCCCTTACCAACAACTACAATTTTACCACAATCTTCTATATCTTCGCCTATTTGTTCTTTTCCAGAATAATTTTTTTTTAAATCTCTGACCAGTTCCTTATTATTATTTTCAACATAAGTTCCTTTCATATAACTAGGTTTCAAAGTACTATTTCTATTTTTTTTAACACTATTATTTCTATATATAATTTCAGCACTTTCTTGTGTACAAGAAAAAAAGAAAGATAAAATAAATATCATAAAAATTTTTCTCATTGTAACTCCTAATAATTTAAAAACTCTTGGTTTGTATCTAAAATAATTTTTCTACCATCTTTAAATTGTAAAACATACAACCTTCTCTCAACCAAACCATTTGGAAGGAATCTAAATCTACCATCTATACCATCAAACCCATAAGGATTTAAAAGTTCATTTTTATTTGGGATATATACACCATCAATTCTATCATAAACTTTATCCAATATATTTATAAGATCATATACCATGGATGTTATTTTTAATGGTTTTGATCTGTAAAGCTCATAATATTTATTGGAAAATTTTTCATATTTTTCTGGATTGGCGCCAACAAAAATAGTATTATTTAAATAAGGATTAAATAAAGCATTATCATCTCCATCAAGTTTGCTTGTACCAATTAACTGTATCCTCCTATCTCCTTTTTGGATAACAAATAGTAAGTTGGCTATTTGTTCAGCATTTTTTCCTCCCTCTGCTATAAAAATAGAATTTGGATATATTTTTTCTTCATCTGAAATTTTAAACTCTAATTCTTCTTTAGAACCAGAAAGTTTGTGTTCAAGTTTTTTCTTTTCAAAATTCTCATATAATGTCTGAGGTATTTCATAAAAATATATTAACTCATTAATTTTTTTCATTAAGTTTTTATCATTATGCTCATAAAAATCAGTTTTTATAAGCAAACCATCTTTACCTGTTATAGTTTCTCTTAAAACTTTATTAACGGTTGCACCAAAACTTGTATTTGGCATAAATGCAACATAATTATAATAATCATTATCCATCATGTATGTTATTAAAGTCTGTATTTCTTGTTCTATAATTGAACCAGTCACAAATACATTATCATAATTCATCAATTCTTGCTCACTAGACAAGGAAAATATAAGAATACCATTATTTTTAGCGAGCTTTTGTATAGCTTTTGTCTCTGACATAAATAATGGGCCAATAACTACATCAATCCCATCTTTAATTGCATTTTTCATTGCTTCCACAGAACCAAAAGTAGTACCTTTTGTGTCATATACTTTCAAAATCATATTATTTTTTTTGTTATCAAACATAGACATTTGAGCAACATTTAAAATACTTTCACCAACAGGTTTTATAGGACCACTAAGAGGCAATAATAAAGCAACTCTCAATTTATCACCTGTATGTATCTTATATTGATTAACAATATCATTTTCATAAAAATCAAAAACGCCTTCTATAACACTTGTACCATCGGTATTATATCTTACTTCTTTATCACAGGAAGAAATCCATAATAATACTGAAACAAATAAAAAAAAGTAGTAAATAATTCGTTTATATTTCCTAAGCATAATCAAGCTTGTTTTTTCCAAGTAAAATTAATATTATATTAATTAAAGAAATATTAGCATCACCACAAAAATATGCAAGAGTTGTTTGAGAAAATAAATAAGATAAATTTAGAAAATGCCTTATATATTGTTGCAACACCCATAGGAAATATTAAAGATATAACATTTAGAGCAATTGAAATATTAAAAAGTTGCAATTATATATTTTGCGAAGATACTAGAATATGTGGGAATTTATTAAATATTTATAATATAGAACACGGTAGGCTTAATATATACAATGATCACAGTGATAAAAAACAAAGAGAAAAGATAGTTAATTTAATAAAAGAAGGCAATAGTGTTGCACTTATAAGTGATGCAGGAACACCGACAATATCAGATCCAGGATATAAATTATTACTCTATTGTAGAGAAAATAATATAAAAATAATTCCAATACCAGGCTGTAGCGCTTGTATAGCTGCTATTTCAGCCTCTGGTATAAGTACTGACAAGTTTTTATTTTACGGTTTTTTGTCAAATAATAAAAATACAAAAGTAAAGGAAATAAATGAAATAATGAAAAAAGATGAAACTGTTATATTGTACGAATCGCCAGAAAGATTATTAAATACTTTAGAAATTATAAAAAATACAGATAATAATAGAACAATTTGTGTTGCCAAAGAATTAACAAAATTATTTGAAAATATAATAACAAAAAATGCTGATGATATTTTCCTATATTACAAAAATAATCAAGATAAAATAAAAGGTGAATTTGTAATTATTATAGAAAAGACAAATATAAATGACAAACTTGATTTAAAGAATATGGATGATATTATAAAAAATAGTTTAAAATATATGTCTGTCAAAGATTCATCTGAATTTTTGTCAGATATATTAAAATTAAAGAAAAATGAAATTTATAAAAGATTATTAATTTTTAAGGAGAAATAATGGGTAAAGGACCTCTTATAATTTTAAGTTTAGGTTTGCTTCTACTAATACTTTATCTTGTTATTTTTGGTTTTAGTTATGATAAAATAACAAGAATTGGTCAATATGCTGCTTTAGCAGTAATATCTTTTTGTATACTAGATGAAATATTCAAAGAAGGAGATTAGTGTTTACTATAGCTATAATTGGAAGACCAAATGTAGGAAAATCTACTTTATTCAATAAATTAGTAGGTAAGAATTTAGCTATAGTAAAAGACTATATAGGTGTAACTAGAGATAGAAAAGAAGCTATTGGAAATCTTGGACCAATTGAATTTAAAATTATAGATACAGCTGGTTGGGTTGATAACTCAAAGAATGAAACTATAGAAATCAAAATGCTTGAACAAATAGAAAAAGCTGTAAAAATGTCTGATATTTGTTTATTTTTGGTCGATGGGAAAAATGGTATACATCCAGACGATCAGTATTTAGCTGGTAAATTGAGACAAATAGATAAAAAATTTATATTACTAATCAATAAATGTGATAATATTAATTCAGATTTAATTTTTGATAAAGAATTTTACAGACTAGGTTTTGGTAAACCTATAGCAATATCAGCAGAACACAAAAATGGGTTTAATCTAATATATGATGCAATTGAGCCATATTATAACGAGTACATTAAAAAAATAGAAGAATTAGAAAATTTAGATGATAAAAACGATAATGATGATGAAAATAAATTTTTGAAATTGGCTGTTATAGGACGTCCAAATTCTGGAAAATCAACATTAATAAATAGATTATTAGGTGAAGAACGTGTTATAACAGGTGAAGAAGCTGGAATAACTAGAGATTCCATAGCTATTGATTGGGAATATAATGGTAGAAAAATAAAATTAATAGACACTGCTGGTATAAGAAAAAAAAGAAATATTAATGAAGATTTAGAAAAATTTTCTGTTGAAGAATCTATTAGAACAATAAAATTTGCACAGGTTGTACTGTTAATGATAGACTCTAGTAGTCCTTTTGATACTCAAGATTTATCGATAGCATCAATACTTGTTAAAGAAGGTAGAGGTGTTGTATTTGTATTAAATAAATGGGATCTTATAGAAGATAAACATAAATTAATAAATAAAGCAATTAAAGTAATTGAAGAAAATTCTCCAGAACTTAAAGGTTGTCCAATAGTACCAATATCAGCTAAAAATGGTACTAATATAGACAAATTAATGTCTTCTGTATTTAAAGTTTTTGCCGATTGGAATAAGTATATAGCAACTTCAAAACTTAATCAGTGGTTACATATAATTGAAAGTGAAAATCCACCACCATTATTTAAAGGTCAGACCACAAGATTAAAATATATTACACAAGCAAAAATAAGGCCTCCAACATTTGTATTATTTACTAATAGTCCTACAAAGTTGGAAAATACATCTTATAATAGATTCATTATAAACAGACTTAGAAAAGATTTTAATCTTCAAAATACAATCGTAAGATTAATTTTGAAGAAAAGTAAAAATCCTTATGATAAAAAAAGACAATAGATTATTATAATATTCTACTAAATCCTTTGTTTTTATTTAATTCATTCATTATATTTGCTTTTTCGATACCTATTTGTTTTATGTTTTCTTGATAAAATTTTTTAGCTTGAGGATCTGTAGTAGTATTATCTAAATGATTAGAATTGAATACACCTTTAATTCTAGAATTGTCAACTAAAATATCTACTATAGTAGCTATTTTAGCTATATCTTTTCTTTGTTTATTGCTATTGTCTTTTTCTTTAAAAACATCATTTACACACTCTCCTGCAACTCTAATTACAACTGATTTATAATTATCAATTGTACTATTTAATTTATCTTTAAAATCTTGATCTAATTCTATGTTATCTTTTTCTATTCTTTCCTGAATTTGTTGCCATTTTTGTGCCATTAAATCTATATCTTCTAAAATTTTATCATTATCCAAGTTATTTAAATCAAGATTTGGATTCTGGATTGCGTTAGTAATTTTAGATTTGATAACTTCTTCATAGATTTGTGATAAAAAATCCAATTTGTTTTTAAAATCTTCATTTGATTCCTTATTTTGAATTATCTTGATTATTTCATCAATGCTTGTACTATTAATTGTAGAATTAAATGAAATTAACTCTAACATTTTATTAAATTCTCGATCTTCCTCTACTAATTTAACAAAACGACTCCCAAACTTTTCCAAAATACGAGTTGGATTATCAAAAAGAATCATATTGTCATCAACTAAATAATTGAGTTTATTTGAATAATTATTAACTTTTGAAATTACTTTAGCTTTTTCATAATCGTTATCAGCTTTCTCAAGAATATCATTTAAATAATCATCTAAGTTTTTATTAATTCTATCAATATAGCTCAATCGTTCATCTTCGTCTGGCACAGATCTTATAAAAAACTTAAAAGCACTACTATAAGAAAATGATCTACCATCCTTTAGATTAAACTCAATTTCTGCTAAATTATCATCATTTATTAAATCATTGATATTTTTGGAATCTATAGCCATCTCAAAAGCTTTTTTAACAACTTCATTTAGTATTTGAAAAGCATCTTCTTTTAATTCTTCTAAACCATCGCTCATTTATTCCTCCTTAAATTAATTTGATAAACTCTATAAAAGTTTAGATTAAAAATTATAAATG
>CALXRO010000091.1 GCA_944390875.1 uncultured Rickettsiales bacterium | reverse complement strand
TAAAGGCCAAAGTCTAGTACCATTTCCACCGGAAAGTATGATAGGTATTATCATGTATATTGTTTTATTTTCAATAATATATAAATTATAGTCAGGTTTTTTATTAAAACAATATGAAAATTTTAGTAGACATAGATAATGTATTAGTTGGAACAATAGATAAAAAAAATAAAACAGGTTTGTATTGGACATCATATAATATAATTTGTAAGATGCTTGAAGAAAAATTTGACATTACTTTTATAACAAATAAATATACTATTGGAGTTTTTAATGATTTCATTAAAACTGACAGTAATTTTAGTCACACTAATTGTATTTCTTTAAAATATAATTATGAAAAATTTATTATACTAGACAAAATTCTTACAATACTTGTAAAAAATAGAATTCTATATAAACAAAGAAAACGTGATTCTTCAGAACATTCGCTTAAAAAAATATATAACTTTATTATTTATTTGATATTTTCATTATTATATAAAATATTAGATTTACCAACAAAATTTTTATTTAATAATGAGATTTTAAATTTTGATGTTTATCAGTCCATGTTTTACAGGATACCCGATAAAATAATGTATTATAAAAATATAAAGAAATTTCTTTTTATTCATGACTTGCTGCCGCTTATAAGAACTCGTGATTTTTCTAAAAAAAAGAAAAAGCAAAAAAAAAGTAGAGGAAACTTTTATAAAATTTTTGAAAATGTTAACGAAGATACAACTTTGATATGTAATTCTGAGAGCACAAAAAATGATTTAATAGATCATTTTCCAAATTTTAAGGAAAATAAAATTTTAGTTGCTCCACTGGCAGCTGATAAAAAACAATTCTACAAGATAGAACATGATGATATCAACTATAAAAATAAAGTGCTGCAAAAATATCAAATACCAACTAATAGCAAATATTTATTAAGTCTCTCTTCTTTGAACCCTAGAAAAAATCTTATATTTTTATTGGATTGTTTTATTGAGTTTTTAAGTAAAAACAAAAATATTCAAGACTTATATCTTGTTTTGGCTGGGCCTAAAGGATGGAAAATAGATAATCTTTTTGAAAAAATAGCAGATTGTAAAGAATATAAAGATAAAATTATATTGACTGGCTTTTTGGATGAGAAAGATATAAATTGCATTTATAACAACGCACTATTTTTTGTATTCCCAAGTTTATATGAGGGATTTGGTTTGCCAGTTTTGGAAGCTATGCAATGTGGGGTACCTGTTATATCTTCAAATAAATCGTCAATGCCTGAAGTTTATGGAGATGCAGCTTTGCCAATTGATCCTGAAAACAAAGATGATCTTATGGAAGCAATTGAAAAATTGTATTACGATGAAAATTTAAGACAAAACTTGTCAGAAAAAGGTCTTACACGGTCAAAATTGTTTGATTGGAGTAAAACTGTTAAAATAATGACTAGCGGTTACAGTTTATAATGTTGTACCTTTTAACAAATTCTGTAATTCAGTTTTTTCAATTTCATCTCTTTCAAAGTAATCATTATCTATAATTTGTATTTTTTGTTCATTTGGAACAACCTAGTTAAATATTGTTTTTAAATGTATAGAAATAGCTTTTTTATATTGCCTTACTTCTTCTAGCTGTTCAAATTGATTAGGTAGTTCAAAAACTTGTTGTTCTTGATTATTTTTATCATAATTACTGAAAATAAATCTAATATTTCTTTATAAGATGAGTTCAAAACTTCTTCTATCTCCTCTATTTTTGGTAGAATTCCACTAAATGCCATAGAGCCATAAATTTTCTTTCTATCATTAAATATTTCCCTTGTTATACCATTTACAAAAAAAGTTGTCCTTTTTGGTATAAAAAAATCATCAAAAATTAAATCAGGATAATTAGTAAAAGTATTAGCTAATAAAAAACTGTTGTTTATACCAACATAAACAAATTCATTCTTATTAAGAAAAATATCCAATGAAGACTCATCTAAGTAATCATTATTTAGCTTTCTGATCTTTTCTTTATTAGGTGGCAAAAAATCAACTAAACAAGGTTTTAATGAAGCCAATCTAGAATACTCCTTTTTTATTTTATAACCTTTTGGATCATATAAACCAAAATTGCTAACATTTAAATCACTAAGCAACATGCTTCTTGCGATAATATCAAATGCTGTTAAATTTAATATGAAACTAGAAAAACCAATATCTCTTGGATTAAATTTTTCTTCTAAAAAACCTTTTCTTAACATTGAAAAAGATTTATTAATTCCTTCATCAGGCTCACTTGTTTCTTGTAAATTAATAAGATTTTTTATAGGCATAAATTTGCATATTTCATCAGTAAATATATATAAACCACTATGTAAAGGTTTATTTATAATAAACCCAGTTTTTGGTCCAAATCCAAGTCCTTCTAGAACTTTATAAGCAAAGAGTTCTTTAAAATCTATATACTTAATTTCCCTAGCAAAACTTTGTGGCATAGTAAAAGAATCACTTTTACTCCTATCTAAAGTTGTAAAACCTTTACTTCCAAAATTTCTACCTCCAAACGGATAATTTTTATGAGTTTTAACAAAAAATTTTTTTGAATTTTCTGATATTGCTATAGTTCCTGGATTGATGCCTTCTTTTTTAGTTTTGAACCTTGCTATTCTAAACTTTGTAATTTGTTCTTTTATAAGTTTTTCTATTATATTTTGAGAACCATATATAGCATAAGTCATATATTGTAACATATTTCCTGGCAAATTATTTCTTGTCTTTAAAAAAGTTTCAGATATAATAGCTACCCTTACATTTTGTGAAATAGTTTCATTACTTTCCATAAACTTCCTAATTTTACTTGAAATAATTTTATATGAACGTAAACCACTTACATCCTTTTTTCATCAAAACCCTCTATACCTATTCTAGTGCTAAGATAAATAATATAATCTTTAAATAGTCCAAGAATAATATTTGAATCTATATTGCGTTTCACTGTACGATTATATAATTCTCTAAAGAAGATATAATCAGAATTTATTGTGCTTTTTAATTTTGTAAATTCCTCACTTCTTTCTAAACCAAACATAAGTAATTCGTATGGAAAATCACTATCTCTACCAGTTTCTGCGAACCAAGGCAAAAACTCCCCTTTTTTGATTATATTAAAAAAGTCTTGGAAGGAAAATTATTGCGAACTTAATTCTTTCCATAAAATTAATTGTTTATTAAAAGTAAAGTTATAATAAATTATATTTATTAAAAGTCAAGCAGTAATATTTATATGAATATAATAATTTAATATCTATCTTAAAAAATTAATAATACTTAAAGCACTTGCCATGGCGGTTTCTGTTCTTAATATATTTTGTCCAAGGCTAATGGTTTTTACAAATTTATAGTTTTTTATTTCATCTATTTCATTTTTACCGAAACCACCTTCAGGTCCAACGATTATATAAATATTTTTATTATTTAAATCGTTTTTAATTAGTTTTGCATTATCTTTATTTCTTTCTTCACACAAAATCACAATTGTATCCTCTTCTGATAATTTATTAAAAATTTCATTGATATTTTTCTGTTTATTATGAATAGTTGGAAAATCTAATCTTTCTGATTGTTCTATAGCCTCAATTATATTTTTTTCTATTCTATCAAAATTAAATTTAACTTGTGAATATTGTGATTTATAAGATATAAATTCGGTAACACCAAGTTCTGTTGCCATTTTCAACATTATATCAATTTTTTGTATCATAGGAAATATTAAACCTAATTGTTGCTTATTTTCTGATTTTCTTATACATTTAATTTCTGAAATTTTAACAAATTTTTTGTTTATTTCACTTATAGTGCCAAAATACTCTTGATTTGTGCCATTAATTAGTATTATGTTATCTCCAACTTTTCTACGCATAACATTACAAATATAGTGCGTATTATATATTTCTAATTCATTAACTTTTAACTCAGATTTTGTAAAAACTCTTATAATATTTGACATTTTAATATAATAAAGACGCCTTTTATGGCGTCTAGGTTTAATTAATTAGGATTCCGTTTACTATTTTCTTCTTCTTTTTATTCTAGAAATGCTTTCTTTTCGTTTTCTTTTTTTCTTTTCAGAAGGCTTTTCATATTCTGCTCTTCTTCTTGCTTCCTTAATTATACCTTCTTTTTGAATTTTTTTCTTAAGCATTCTTAATGCGACTTCTAATTTATTTTGATCACCTACTATAACTTGCAACATTAATATATTCTTTACCGCCTTTGTGTTGGTAGTTAATAAAATTATAAATAACAGTTTTAAAGAATACTTGATATTTTTGCTAAGTCAATGGTAATTTTATTATTATGATTATTTGATAATTATTCAAATATTAGATATTTTTTTCATAAAATGCCTTGCAAAAATAAAATAAATTTTTATAATTCCCAAAAAATACTTTTGCCGATTTGATAGGTATTTCTACATCAATCTTATCAGCTAATTTAGCAAAGCTCGATTCAGAGATAGCTAAAATTAAAAATAGTGACTACATCCATATAGATGTTATGGATGGCCATTTTGTCCCTAATTTAACATTTGGCACAAAGTTAATCAAAGATATAAAAAATAATAATCCAGAGTTAAAATTGGATGTCCACTTAATGGTAGAACATCCTGAAAATTATATAGAAGAAATGGCTAATATTGGGGTTGAATTTTTGACAATTCATTATGAAGCGTGTATACATCTAGACAGAATTATAACAAAAATAAAAAATACAAATACAAAAGTTGGCTTAGCACTAGTTCCAACAACAAATGAAAATGTTCTAAAATATATAATTGATAAACTAGATTTAGTACTTGTTATGACTGTAAATCCAGGTTTTGGCGGTCAGGAATTTTTAGATTCTCAGTTAGAAAAAATAAAAAATATAAGAAATCTAATAGAAAAAACTGATAAAAAAATAAAATTGGAAGTAGATGGTGGAATAAATAATGATACAATAAAAAAGATAATTAATAATGGTGCAGACATTGCTGTTGTTGGATCGTATATTTTTAATAAAAACGGAGATTATGATAAATTGATTAATATGCTAAAAAATACTTAAAATATGATATTTTAATTACATATTTGTGTTATTTATTTCATAAAAAATTTTTTTTAAATATGTAGTTGACATTTATGTTGTACAGTACTATAATTCTTTTCGAAAGACAAAAATAGTGTTTGTTTTTTATTTTTTTCCTTTATTTTTTTGAGAGAGCTCGTAAGTGTACGAGCTTTTTTATTGCTGTTATACTCTTATAAGAAATAAAAAATTATTTTATATATTTTTTACTATTTACTTTTAAAAAAATGGAATTAACCTTGATTTAGGTTTTGAAAAAATTAAGGACAACTATGAAGAACAGACAGATAATAAAGCTGTTTTTAATATCAATATTAATTTCCAATCGTGTAAAAGCAACGCAAGGGCTGTTCGATGTGGAAACACCAGGTATAGTATATATAACACCACAAAAAATAGAATTTAAAGACACAGACAGTGATAGTCTAGAAGAAATTAAAGCTTATAATGAGAATACTGGATCAATAGATAAATCTATAGAAGTTAATCCTGAAATAATAAAAATGATATTTAAAAATAGTGAAAGTGGTAATTTTGAGTATAATTATACTATAGAAGATCTTTCAATAAATATACAATCAAATTTTATAAAAAATGAAATAAAAGGCATATTAATTACGAAGCAAGCATATTTTACAAATAAGACTGATAATATAAACTTTAGCATAAAAGGTAATGCAGGTAATTCTACATTTGCATTAATTGGTTTGACTAATATAACTAATGTAGACAATCAAGATAATACGTTCTTTTTTGAAAATAAAGGAAAAACAAATATAGACTTTTCAAATATTATGATTGTTGGTAGT
>CALXRO010000090.1 GCA_944390875.1 uncultured Rickettsiales bacterium | reverse complement strand
ACATTACAATTAGATATGAATTTACCGAAAAGATTTGAAATGTCTTATATAGGAGAAGACGGTAAAAAACATGAACCTATAATGTTGCACAGAGCTATATTGGGTTCTATTGAAAGGTTTATGGGTATATATATAGAACATACAGAAGGTAAGTTTCCACTTTGGTTAAATCCAATGCAAGTAGCTATAGCAACGATAGTAAGCGAAGTAGAAGATTATGCTGAAGAGATATATTTAGAACTTACTAAAAATGGTATAAGGGTTTGTGTTGATAAAACAAATGAAAAAATAGGTTATAAAATTAGAGAATTGTCATTACAAAAAATTCCTTATATTTTAACTATAGGAAAAACTGAAAAAGAAAATAAAAAAATTAATGTTAGGATTTTTGGGGATGATAAAACTTACGATATGGACCTTGATAAATTTATTAGTATATTAAAAAATAAAATTATAAATAAACATTTTGACTATAGTTTATTTAACTAGTTGTATGAAAGAAAAAACATTAAAGATAGTGAGTAAAAATACGAATAGGTCAATAACAAATTTGCTTTTTTCGTATTTTTTTATTTTATTAAAATTGATTATGGCAATTGTTATTGCTATGTTAATACCATTATCTTTTCTTGTTGTTTTACTTATAAAAGAGCCTCAGGAAATAGAAATTTTAAATAAATTTATAGACAATAAGATAACAGAAACAGGTTTGATATCTAATTATAAGTATAATAGTGCGAAAATAGGTATAGACAAAAGATTGAGAATAACTTATAATATATATAATTTGGAATTTGATTATGAAGATAACTTTGTAATGTTTCCAAAGATAGGTTTTAAGTTTAAGATAAAAGATTTAATAAAAAAATTGTTTATTTTAGATGAAATAAAGATAAATAAACTCATTGCTTATGTTGGATATAACCAACTTGAAAAACAGGAAGAAAATAATTTAATAATTAATATTGATGAAGTACAAGCAAAAATATATGAAATTATACGGTATCTACATAGAGAAAATAAAATTATAAATTCTTTATCAATAGGTAATAGTTCTTTATATATATTTGATAAAAATAATGGATCTTCAAATAAAATTGACGTAATTGAAAGTCATATAAAACTATCAGGAAAATTGAATGAAATTATAAATATTAATACAAAATTAAAGTTAAAAATTAACGATAATATGGATTTTGTTAATATGAATTGTAATTGTTCAATAAACGAGAATAATGATATAAATTGTAATTTAGGAATAAATAATTTTAAAGTAAGTAGTATAGATTTTGCAAGTCTATCTGGATATAAAAAAGACTGGCTTCATGAGTCTTTAAATAATATAGATGGCTTATTTAATTTCGAATTAAATGCAAATTTTTCAAATTATATTAATTTTATTAAAGCTAATTTTAATTTATATTCAAATTCTGGCAATTTTTTGGTAAGACAAGTTTTTGGAGATAGGATTATTTATAAGAATTTATCTTTAGATGGCGAAACTGATGGGGCAAATCATATAAAACTTAATTCTGTTAAAATAAATTTTATATCTGAAAGAGTTGCGAAATTTTATATGACTCTGGATTGTTATAAAAATAGAGATATGAAAATAGATATAGATATAAATAATGCTCCAGTAAATGATATAAGGGTTTTATGGCCTGTGTTTCTCGATGATCTTGGGATAAGAGACTGGGTTGTTGAGCATATAAGTAATGGCTATATCGATAAAGCTTTTGCTTATATGGATTTTGATTATATTGATGGTAATTTTGTGTTAGATTCAATAAAATCAGAAGTTGATTTTGTTGATACATCAATTGACTATTATGATTCTTTCCCAATTATAACAAATATAAATGCAAAAGCTATTTTTAGCAAAAAAGATATGAATGTTTATATTGATAATGCAAAAATAGCAGATACGGTTTTATATAATGCAAAAGTTTACCTTGACTTTGAAGACGAAGACTCAACCATATACATAAATACAAATGCAAAAGGCAATGCGTATGAATTATTTTATTTTGTAGATAATAAGGATAGAAAGAAAGTAAAAGACATAGTTACAACATATATTAATGGTTATGCTTTTACAGAGGCAGTTATATCAGTACCGATAGCTAAAGCAACATTTAAAAATACTTATATAAAAATATATAGTGAAATTATCGATAATAATACTGTTTTATTTAAAGACAATTCAAGCATAAAAGCAGATTTAATTAAAAAAATAGGTTCAAACTCTTTTGAGTCAGAAATAGATTGTAAGAATGCATTAATAAGTTATCCTATAATTGAATTTGATAAAATTAGAGGTGATGATATTAAAATTTTACTTGATATAGTTGTTAATGATAATAGAGTTTTACTATCAAATATAAGACCAAAATTAAGTGATAATATAGATTTTTTAGGTAATGGTAATGTTGAGGCTGGCATTTTAAGTGAGTTAAATTTTGATTATTTTATTTATAATAATAATAAATTTAGCGTTTTATATACTGCAAAACCAAATGAAAATCCAGATATTTTTGTTAATATTGATAAATTGAATATTAAAAAAGATTTTTATAAGGAAGAAATTTTGAATTTTTTGGATATCAACCATAAAAATAGTAATAATTACAAACCTGATTTAAATTTAAAGTTTCAAATAGATAATATTACTATTAATAATACATATAATTTAAATAATATTTTTGCTACTGTTTCCTTAGAAAAAGGAGAATTAAAATCTTTTAAATTTAAAAATAATGGAAATGAAAATGGCAGATTGTTTATTAATGTAATTGAAAGTGAAGAAAAAAATATAAAATATAATATAAATATTGAATGTGAAAATTTTGGGGCATTTTTGAGTAGTAGTTTAATAACAAATAATGTTGTCTATGGAAACTTTTATTTCAATGGCAACCTTGATAATTATTCTAAAATTACTGGTAAAATTCTGATAAATGAAGGTTTTAGTATTATTACTAATAATATAAAAGATGCTAAACTTTTTAACTATATATTAAATAATGAAAATGTGTCGGAAAATGTAAAAAATAATCTTAAAGATCAAAATATGATAAGTTTTGAAAAATTAAAAAGTGATTTAGAATTGCTAAATGGTATCTTATATTTGAACGATGTTATGATTAATAGTAGCGATATATTTGGAGTTGGTATAAATGGTAGTGGTTTTATAAATATAAATTCTGGAATGATAGATTTTCGAGGTTTTATAATACCTATAGAAAAATTAAATAAACTACTTGGTCTTAATAAATTGCCTATAATAAATCAAATTTTATTTAGTGGTGAAGATAAAGGACTTATAACAGTTGACTACACAATTTTTAAGAAAAATTATGACTCTGAGTTTATTTTTAAAATAACTAAGGCAAATGGAATAAATAATATAACACCAATAAATTCTATGCTTAAGTTTTTTTCTGGTCAAAGGTGAAAATTATAGTGTGATTCATTCAAGTATAATATCTTCTCCAGTAAATTGTATTGTATTCAAATTCATCCATCTGTTTATTGATATATTGCCAATTATATCGCAACAAATTTGTTTTCCACTAAATAATATATCTAAAATCTTTTTTTCATCAAATCTAAAAAAATTAACAACCAAAGATTTTGAACTTGAAATTACATTGTTTGAAGTAACTATACATCTTGCATGTTCGCTACTTTTTCCAAATTTTTTTGCATTTAATATAATAACATTTTCTAGAATTATCATTGGTTTTGGATTATCAACCCCAAATGGCCCCATGCTTTCCAAATCTTTAATCATTTTTTCATTTATAGAACTTATATCAAGCGTTATATCTGCATATCTTTCATTATTTATAAGATAATTGTCAAGTTTATTTTTTATTTGTTCGTTTATAAAATTTTTTATTTCATCTAATTTTGAGATATTAAAAGTAAAACCACCAGCCATGGCATGACCACCTCCAGTTAATAACAATCCATTTTCTCTAGCTTTTATTATAACAGATCCAATATCTACACTTTTATCAACTGATCTACAAGATGCTTTTCCAGATGTCTTGTTTTCCTTTGATATTACAATTACTGGTCTGTTATATTTATCTTTTATTCTTGATGCTATAATACCAATAACTCCTTCATGCCAATTTTCCCCTTCTACAAATATTACAGGGTTGTTAACCAAATTATTTTTTTCAACTTGTTCTATAGCGTCTTCTAATATTTCTTTTTCTATATTTTGCCTTTTTAAATTAAAACTATTTAATTGTTCAGATAATTTTTTAGCTTCAAACTTATCCTCACAGCATAGTAATTTATTACCTATATTTACATCGCCAACTCTTCCGCTCGCATTGATCCTAGGACCTATAACATATCCTAAATGATGAGTATCATTTACTTCATTTATACCAATAATATCTGATATTGCTGTTAAACCAATATTTTTTCTCATTTGGAATATTTTTAGTCCTTGTTTTACAAAAGCTCTATTTATACCAATTAATGGCATTACATCACAAACAGTTCCTAAAGCAACAAGGTCAAGCATATTCATCAAATTTGGTTCTTTTAAATTATTTTCGTTATAATATCCAACTTTCTTAAGGTGCATATTTATGGCTACACATAATAAAAATGCTACTCCAACTCCAGCCAGATATTTATATTCTGATTTTTCATCTAATCTATTTGGATTTATTACAGCCAAAGCATTTGGAATTTTTGCTGCTGATATGTGATGATCAGTTATTATTACTTTTATTCCTAATTCATTTGCTAAATCCACAGCATCAATACAAGATATTCCACAATCAACTGTTATTATAAGATCTATTTTTTTTTTGTTTAGTTTTAAAATAATATTATTACTAAGTCCGTAGCCGTCATCTATTCTATCAGGAATGTAATTTGATACTTTTATACCTATATTTTTAAAAAACATTGTCATAAGTGCTGTTGAGGTAACCCCATCTACGTCGTAGTCTCCAAAAATACATATGTTTTTTTTGTTTATTATAGCGTCATATATAGCTAAAACAGCCTTATCCATGTCTATTAAATGGTATGGGTTTTTTAATAAGTTTCTAATTTTTGGGTTTAAAAAATTATTTATTTCCTCAATATTAATTTTTTTTAGTGCTAATAGTCTGCTGACAACTGCAGATACATTATTTTTTTGATAAATTGTTAGAGCTAAATTTTCATCATAATCTTTTAAATTCCAATAATATCCTCTAACTGATTCCTTGTTTCTGAACCTCATTCTACTCTTGAATCATTGTTACTAATGTAGAATTAATATATAAAAAAGCAATAGATAATATATGAAATATTTTTTGAAATTCATATAGATTAGTTAATAATAGAATAATTATGATTATCCTCTAAGAAATTTTCATAAATATCGGGACGACGATTTTTTGTTATTTCAATTGATTTTTCTAATTTCCATTCTTTTATTTTTTTATGGTTTCCTGAAAGTAAAACAGTTGGTACTTCTCTATTTTTCCAAATTCTTGGTAAAGTATATTGTGGATATTCCAATAAATTTCTATATATATTATTAGTATTACCACCAAAACTATCTTCGATTACTGAATCTTTATTTATAAGTCCCTCAAGACACCTGACAACGCCCTCTATCAAGATTAAAGCAGGAAGCTCTCCACCCATTATAACAAAATCACCTATTGATATTTCTTCTACATTATATTCTTCGATAATTCTTTCATCAATACCTTCATATCTACCACATATTATTGCAATATTGTTCATTTTAGATATTTCATTAATTTTTGTTTGATTAAGTTTTTCCCCTTTTGGACTCATGTAGTATATTTTTGTATCACTATTAATTTTATTTTCTATTGCATTTCCTAGTACATCAGCTCTCATGATCATACCTTTTCCGCCACCGTACGGCACATCATCTACTTTTGAATGTTTATTATTTGCATAATCTCTTATATTGACAATATCTAAATGCCAAATATTTTTTTTTAAAGCAATACCAAGTAATGATTCATTACAAAAGTTTTTTATAATGTTTGGGAATATAGTAAAAACAGTTATATTCATTTCTTTTTATTCATCTGTTTATATTCTTCCTTGAAGAAAGGAGGTAATGCTAGCTCATTCTTTTCTCTAAAACCAAAACATGATGTTAAAAATAAGAGAATCAATAAAATCAAAAAGCATTTTTTAAAAACCATAATGAATTATAATAATTAATAATTAAATTATATTGTGTTTTCATAATAAAACAATATGATATTATTACTTATTGTTTTTTATATAAAAATTGTTTAGCAGAATTGAATTTTTTATAGCTTTTAGATATTTAAAAGCAAAAAGAAAAGAAAAATTTATATCAGTAATATCATATTTTTCGCTTATAGGTATAATGCTTGGAGTTGCAACTTTAATAGTTGTTATATCTGTCATGAATGGTTTTAAAGAAGAATTAATTAAAAAAATAATTGGAATAAATGCACATATAAGTATTTTTCCTAAAGATGAAAGTTCCTATATGTATAGTGACCTTATTAAATTATTGACAGATGAAGATATTACATATATTAGACCGATAGTTGAAGGACAAGGCATGATAATAAGAGATTCAAAAGTAAGTGGAGTACTAGTAAAAGCTATAAATCTTGATGATCTGAAAAATAAAAATGATATATATCAAAGTATTGAAGGCGATATATCTGATTTTGATAAAACAAATTCAATAATAATAGGCAAGCAGATGGCTTTAAATTTTGGGCTTAATATAGGCGATTCCATAAAACTAGTGTCACCAGAAGTTGATCCAACAATTTTTGGTATTGTTCCTAAAACAAAAACATATAAAATTTCTGGTATATTTGAAATAGGTATGTATGATTATGATAATGGTATTGTTTTTATTCCTTTTAAACTTGGACAATTACAGTTTGGTTATAGAGATTCTGTAAATATTATAGAAGTTTTTTTAAAAGATGCTAATACTTCACAAGTAAAGGCGCGGGAAATACATGACAAAATTTCTAAAGCTAAACATTATGCTAATATAGTTGATTGGAAAAGCTCAAATTCAAGTTTGATATCTGCATTAAATACCGAAAGAAATGTTATGTTTTTAATACTAATGTTAATAATATTGGTAGCAATTTTTAATATAATTTCTGGTTTGGTCATGCTTGTAATGGATAAAAGTAAGCAAATAGCTTTATTGAAAACAATAGGCGTTACTGATACAAGTATAATGCGAATATTTTTTATATGTGGGGGTACTATAGGTTTTATAGGAACAATATTTGGTGTTATATTTGGTACATTAATATCATATAATTTAGAAAATATAAAAAGATTTATTGAATATTTTTCTGGTAAAGATTTATTTAATCCGACAGTTTATTATCTCTCGCAATTACCATCAAAAGTTTTTTTGTCGGATATTATACACATATCTGTTGTGTCTATCATTTTATCTTTTTTAGCAACAATCTATCCTGCAATAAAAGCTGCAAGAACAAATCCAGCTGAGATTTTAAGATATGAATAAAAAGTAATACAAAAATAATAGAGATGGTTTAGCCATCTCTACGATATATTATGGAAAATATGGAATAGTACGTCAACTGTACAACTGGAATTGTATAAACTAATTATAATATGTCAAGTAAATAAATGTAAATAATAATTATTATAAATTTAATAAGATGATCAATATATATTAAAGTAACAGCAAACTATTATTGTTTTTATAATTTTGTTAATATTTAGTTTAGCCTAATTTATTTTAAACAATATATATTAAATCAGTTCTTTATAATTTCTTATTTTTTAGTTTTTCCTGATCATTTTTATATTTATCTAAAACTATTTTCAGATATTTTCCAGTTAGACTTTTTGGATTTTCTGAAACATCTTCTGGAGTGCCTTCGGCAACAATATAACCACCTTTACTACCACCTTTTGGCCCTATATCTATTATCCAATCAGATGTTTTTATAACATCAAGATTATGTTCTATAACCATAACTGTATTACCTTGTTCAACAAGTTTGTGTAAAACAGATAATAATTTTTTTATATCATCAGAATGTAAACCAGTTGTAGGTTCATCTAAAATATAAATGGTATTTCCAGTATCTTTTTTACTAAGTTCTTTTGCTAATTTTATTCTTTGTGCTTCACCACCAGATAGTGTTGTAGCTGATTGACCAATCTTTATATATCCAAGTCCAACATCTTTTAAAGCTTTGAATTTATCATGAATTAAAGGTTCTTTTACAAAGAATTTACAAGCTTCTTCTACTGTCATTTCTAGAACATCCGATATATTTTTACCATTGTATTCTATTTCTAAAATATCTCTATTATATCTTTTCCCATTACAAACTGGGCATTTTACAAAGACATCAGGTAGAAAATGCATTTCTATCTTTATAGAGCCGTCACCTTGGCAATGTTCACATCTTCCGCCTTTTACATTAAAAGAAAAGTGATTTATTGAAAATCCTTTTTCTTGTGCTTCTGGTAAAGATGCAAAAAGATCTCTTATATATGTAAAAATTCCAACATAAGTACATGGGTTTGATCTTGGTGTTCTTCCTATTGGTGATTGATCTATTTGTATAATTTTATCTATATTATTAATTCCATCAATTCTATCATATGGTGCTGGTATAACTTTTGCATTCATAAGTAGTCTTGAAAGGGCTTTGTATAATGTTTGTAAAACAAGCGTAGATTTACCACCACCTGAAACGCCAGTTATACTACAAAAAACACCAAGAGGAAAATTTACTGTAATATTTTTAAGATTATTTCCTCTAGCATTATGTACTGTTATTTTTCTTTTCGGATTTGTTATTCTTCTTCTTGGTGGGACAGGTATTGATTTTCTTCCACTTAAATATGCCCCAGTAACACTATTTAGATCATTAATGACTTCTTTTGGAGTACCTTGAGATATAATTTCACCACCATGAATTCCAGCTCCAGGACCTATATCAATTAACCAATCTGCTGCCATCATTGTTTCTTCATCATGTTCTACAACAATTACTGTATTTCCTAAGTCTCTAAGCATTTTCATTGTTTTTATTAATTTTTGGTTATCAGACTGATGTAAACCTATAGACGGCTCATCAAGAACATATATTACTCCAGATAATCCTGTGGCTATTTGTGTAGCTAATCTTATTCTTTGACTTTCACCTCCAGAAAGAGTACTTGATTGTCTGCTTAAAGTTAGGTATTCTATTCCAACATCCATAAGAAAACTTAATCTATTTTCTATTTCAGACATGATTTTATCAGCTATTATCTTTTCATTTTCACCAAGTGTTTCGTTTAATTTTTTAAAGAAATCATATATTTCACTTATTGACATATCACAGACTTCACCTATATTTTTCCCAGATACTTTAACACATAAAGCCTCTTCATTTAGTCTATAACCATGACAACAACTACAAGTTTTTAAGCTTTGATATTTATCTAATTCATCTCTCAACATTTCATCTTTTGCTTGGATATATCTTTCTTTTAAAATATTCATTACACCTATAAATTTTGTTTTATATTTTGAGGTCATTGTATTTTCTTCAACCTCTATTTCAATTTCATCATCAGAACCATAAAATATGAGATTTTTAATATTTTCTGGATATTTTTCAAAAGGTGTTGTTAAATTAAAACCATATTTCTTACCAAGTTGATCAAGGGCTCTAATATATACTCTTGAAGTTGCATCGCTTTTAAAAGGATCTATTGCGCCTTGTAATATTGATAAACTAGGATCTAAGACTAACAATTTTTCATCAAAATTTAATTCTGTTCCTAAACCATCACACTTCTTACACGCACCAAAAGGATTATTGAACGAAAACATTTTTGGTTCTATACTTTCTATAGTTATACCAGTTTCTGGACAACTATATTTATTTGAAAATCTTATGAAATCACCTTTTTTATATTCTTTACTTTTTATTTTGAAACTTTCTATATCAACTGGTAACTCATCTATTTGAACAAATATTATACCATTACTAAATTCTATACCATGTGATATAGCAGCCATAACTCTTTTTTCAATTCCAATATCTACGGTAAAATAATCCAAAACGATATCTATATCATGTTTTATTGCTTTGTCTAATCTTGGTAAATTATTTGTTATATCTATTATTTCCTGATCTACTCTTAATCTTGTAAAACCAGCCTTTTTGACTTTTATTAGTTCTTTTCTATGCTCACCTCTTGATTGTTTTATATATGGTGCCAGTAAGGTTATTTTTGATTTTGTTGGTATTGACATTACATCATTTGTCATACTTTCAATACTTTGACTTTCTAAAGGTTTACCAGTTGCAGGGGAATATGGAATACCTATTCTTGAAAATAATAATCTCAAATAGTCGTAAATTTCAGTCACTGTACCTACTGTTGATCTTGGATTTTTACCAACAACTTTTTGGTCTATAGCAATTGCTGGAGAAAGTCCTGATATATAGTCTGCTTCAGGTTTTGTTTGTACGTTCAAAAATTGTCTAGCATATGTTGATAAGCTTTCTATGTATCTTCTTTGCCCTTCAGCATATATGGTATCAAACGCCAAAGAAGATTTTCCGGATCCACTGAGTCCAGTTATCACAATTAATTTATTTTTTGGTATATTTATATTTATGTTTTTAAGATTGTTTTGCCTTGCACCGACTATCTGTATAAAATTGTCTATTTTGTTCATTAAAAGTAAAAATGATATCTATGAGTATATTATATAAATAAATTGTTAATAATTGCAATACAGTAATTATGATAAATTAATATAGTAATATATATTGGTACTAACAATAAAATATGGTTATTTTGATATAAATTTATACTGATTATATGTTGTATATTGCTACTTAATTAATAAATTTATGTAAAAAATGAAAAAATACTCTTGATAATTAATTTATTCTACATAATAATTTAATTAGTTATTAATAAACACTATTTAATATGAAAAAAATACTATTTATACTTTTAACTTTATCTTTATTTATTTTAATGACGAGTCAAAATGAA
>CALXRO010000089.1 GCA_944390875.1 uncultured Rickettsiales bacterium | reverse complement strand
ATTCACATATTATAAGAATTACAGGTAATTCTTATAGAATTAAAGATAAAATTGTAGAATCTGACTCAAGAACAAATAAATATAATGAATAAAATTCTTTGTTTCTTTCTTATAAGAAAGAAAGCCTATCGGCTAGATAGACTTATAACACTGCTGGTTTCTTGTTTTACTTCTTTTTCATAAAAGAAGTAAAGCCACCGGCTGTAAATGGTAAAATAAAATGTAGGAAATCGGTAAAAATAAATGTCGGTTTTCCTACATTTTATTTATTGATGATACAATTACACTAGAGAGGTGATTGTATTATGGAACAAATAAAAGAAAACATGTTAAAAGCAAATTATAAGGAGATGATTAGATTGAATATAAAACCTAACTTTGCAGCATTAGGTAGACAATATGGTTGTGATTATAGAACGGCAAAAGCAAAATATTATGAAGAATTAAATACAGAAAAAGGAATTGTTTCTGAAGAAAAAATAAGGAAACATATTATAGATGAATATAAGGGATTAATAATTGATAAATTAGAAAATATACCTGGAATAAGCGCTTATTCAATATATTACTTTTTGAAAGTAGAAAAAGGATATAAAGGGTCATATGAAACAATAAAAAACTTCGTAAGAGAAAATAAAGATAAAAGAAAACAACCCGCAGAAATAAGGGTTGAACCAATAATCGGCAAATCTGCTCAAGTAGATTGGAAAGAGGATTTGAAATTAACAAGTAAATCAAACGAGGTATTTATTATTAACCTATTTTTAATGAGATTACATTATAGTAAAAAATTTTATGCAACCTTAACTATAGATAAAAAAAGAGATGAAGTAAAAAAATGCATAGTCCTCTCTTTAGAATATTTTGGTGGAATACCTAGGGAAATTTGGCTTGATAATATGGCAACTGTAATGGTAAAAGAAGATAAACACAAAAAAGTTCATAATGAAATAAAACAACTTGGAAGCGATCTTGGTTTTATTCCTATTCTCTGTCAGTCTAGAAGACCTAAAACTAAAGGAACAGTAGAAAATCTTGCAAAGTTATGTGATAGATTATTATCATATAATAATGAATTTGAAACATTAGAAGATTTAATAAAGATAGTAAATACATTTAATGAAGAATGTGGAAAAGAAAAATCACAAGCGCATAACAAAATAGTAAATGATGTTTTTGAAGAAGAAAAAAAATATCTAATACCTCTTCCAAATAAAAATATACTTGAAAAATATAAACAAACAATTGAATATAGAAAAGTATCGCAAGATTCAATGATTATTTATAGAGGTAATAGATATTCTGTTCCAACTCGATTTATTGGTTCTTATTTAGGGTTAAGAATCATTGATAATCAAGTCTATATATATGATAACACAGATTTAATAAGATGTCATATAATTACTAATAATAATTTGAATTATAATGACGAAGATAAAATGGAAATATTAAAAAGTGACTTGCTTTATGGATTAAGCGATGAAGAGATAAAAAATAAAATAGATAATACAGATCTACAAATATATGATTTTTTGAAAGGAGCTAAATAAAAATGTTAAATGAAACAATAAATATTTTAAATGATTTAAATTTATACGGATTAAAAAATAATATAAGTAGCGAAATTGATTATATAACTAATAATAACTTGCCTTTTTTAGAAGGATTAAATCATTTTTTAAAAAGTGAAGTTAAGTATAGGGAAATAAATCGTGCTGAAGCAAATATAAAAGTAGCACATTTTCCTTACCTTAAAGAAATAAAGGATTTTGATTTTGACTATCAACCAAGTATAAATAAAAATATAATAAATGATTTAGCAACATTAAGATTTATAGAGGAAAAGAAGAATATATTATTTATGGGAAGTCCTGGTGTAGGTAAAACACATTTAGCTACTGCATTAGGAATTGAAGCAGCAAAGAAAAGAAATTCAGTTTATTTTATAAGTTGTAACGACCTAATAACTAATTTAAGTAATGCTTTTAAAGAAAATAGATTAGAAAGTAAAATTAAATTTTATTGTAAGTATAAATTATTAATAATAGATGAAATTGGTTATTTACCAATTACAAAAGATGAAGCAAATATGTTTTTTCAACTTATTGCAAAACGATATGAAAACAAATCGACAATAATAACAACAAATCAACAATTTTCTAAATGGGGGGAAGTTTTTGGTGATACTATTATTGCATCTGCAATAATAGATAGATTAGTACATCATTCAATTATTATTAATATAAAGGGCAAGTCTTATAGAATTAAAGATTTAGTACAAAATGATTTTGAACAGCAAAAAAACAATCTATAATATATGGCAAAAAACAACTTTCTAAATTTACCAAAAACCTACAAAATTTTTTACCAAAAACCTACAAAAAAAATTGACATTTACAATGTAGAAAGCTAATGAAAAAAGACTTAAAAATAAGACTTTATCATTAAAAACTTTCTACATAATTTTTTGATAAAATTGTATTGTATTCATAAAATAAGGAGGTAGATAAAATGAGTACAATACAGGTTAAAGGCTCATATAAAGCGAGCCAAAATTTTGTAGAGAAAGGAGATGAGGTTTCTAGTAACACCTTTAATAACCAAGTGTTTAAACAATATTATCAGCATTTAATCAATTTAGATAATAAACCTAATACAATTATTTTAAAATTAATGTATATTATTTTTTTGGAAAAATATTTAGCAAATAGTAATAAAACTTTTAAATCTTTTACTGATGAGGATATTATTAACTATATTAATGAGTGTTCTAAATTAGAATGGTCAAATTCTTATAAAGATAATAATAAA
>CALXRO010000088.1 GCA_944390875.1 uncultured Rickettsiales bacterium | reverse complement strand
TTCATTTTGACTCGTCATTAAAATAAATAAAGATAAAGTTAAAAGTATAAATAGTATTTTTTTCATATTAAATAGTGTTTATTAATAACTAATTAAATTATTATGTAGAATAAATTAATTATCAAGACTTTTCCAATAAAAAAATATTTAATAACTAATCATTTTTATTTTTAAAATCAATTAAACCGCTCAACAAATCCCATTTCCAACCATACAAAATATCTTTCTTTTTTTCATAATTCATCAGCAAATTTATAATGTCATTTTTAGTTAATAATCTGCAAATATTAATATGTTGCTCTTTAGCTAATAGACATATTTTATTAAATAAATTATCAAAAATTTTTTTATTATCAGATTTAAGTTCGTTTACATAAAATATTTTTTTTATAGACTTATATTTTGAATTATTTTTTGATAAAAATAAATTAATAATATCCAGAATTTCTTTTTTATAGGTTTTTTTTAAATTAAGTATATCATTATTATTAGTAAACAACTGTTTCATTTCAATATAATTTTTAGGTTTATAATTAACTATATTCTTCACAGAATTATCACTAAGTATACGATTTCTAATAACATCATTTTCAATTGCTTTTTTTTCTCTCCAAATTAACAATTCTTCCAGTAACATGATATAATTAATACTTTTTTTATTTATCATAAATTTAACTTTCTTCCAAAGATCTTTAAATATATATTTATGTCCCTTAAATTTTAATAGATATTTCATTTCACTAATATAATATTCATAATTATTATATTCTTCTAGTTGTTTTAATAATTCTTTATAAATATATATTATGTATTCTATATCATCTAAAGCATATTCTAATTGTTTTTTTGACAATGGTCTTTTCTTCCAATTACTTTTTTGAATATTTTTATTTTTTCTAAAATCAATTTTTAATACTTCATTTACTATATCAGAATAACTCATATTATATTTATAGCCACAAAATTCTGCCATAACTTGTATATCTTCAATATTTTTTATTTTTATTTTTTCATTACGATATAATGCTTCTAAATCTTGAGAACAAGAATGAAAAACTTTTTTTATATTTTTGTTTTTTAATATATTAAAGAAAGGTTTTAAATCTATATTTGGTGCCAAAACATCAATAATTTCTTTGATATTTTTATTTTGTGTTTTGCTAAAATATATAATCTGAATTGTGCATAATAAAGGATAATATGTTGATTTTCTAATAAATTCCGTATCTATACCAATAATACCATTAGAATCATTTTTTATGATCCTACATAATTTTTTTAAAGCAATATTATCGATTACCAACTAGTACCTGCACCTAAATTAAATCCAAAGTTTTTTTCAGCATCATAAGGCATTTTACTTAAAGTTTTACTGAAATCAAAACTTACATTAAATCCACCAAGAGCTTTTATATGAAAAACAAGGGAAAAACCATAAGCACTTCTTGGCTTATATGTATCCTCTATTTTTATAGAGTTAGAAATATGACTATTTTTTTCAACTCCAGTTGTTACACCTGCATTTATAAAGAAAATCCCATATATACCAAATTCTTTTGGGGTATATATAGGAAATTTTAATTCTGAGTTGAGATACCACATTTTTGTACCACTTAGTCCATTAGGCGAATAACTCCCATCTGGTAATTTTATTCTTGGTCCAACTCCAGCAAAGTCAAAACCTCTCATTGTATGTCCGCCTAAATAAAAACCATCGTTTGGATATAATGGATTATTATTTAAAGATGTTATATATCCTGCTCTTCCTTCTAATTTAAAAATTACTTTATCTAAATAAACAGGTACATATAATGAGGCATAAGCTGATGTTTTTATATAATCTACAGTTCCAAAAAGACCAGCATAAGATAAATCGAGACTTAACAGATAACCTTTTACTGGATTATATCTATTATTTATCTTATCATACGTTAAACTAGTTGAAATTTCCGATGTATATCTTGCATCTTTAGGCATTATATTAATAAGACTGTTGCTAACATTATTTAATTTTTTATATTCAAATTCATATCCTATTTTTTGTGATAAATTGTCAGTAATATAATAATTTACAAAAAAATTTGTACTAGCAGTAAAATCTTCAAAACCAATGTTAATTAGACTCCTATTACTACTATTGTTATTCTGTAATAAAAAACCAGTTCCACCATATATTTTAGTACCAAATAAGTTTGGTTTTGCATAATTTGCTGAGAATCTCCAAGATAATTTTTTTGTTTCTATTACATTACCAAAAACTCCAAAATCACCACCAAGAGCACTGCCTGTTCCCATAAAATTTCTTTGAGAATAATTTAAATTTAAAGTAAGTCCATCAAGTGATGACATGCCTATTGAAGCACCAACACTACCAGTTGCACCTTCGTCCACTTTTATTGTTATATCTTTTTGATTATCAAAATAACCATCTGTTTCTTCATATGTTACCTTATCAAAAAATCCTGTAGATTCAATAGATTGTATAGATTTTCTTAATGAAAAATCATTATAAACACTTCCTTCGTTTATAATTAACCTTTCTCTTATTACATTATCGTTTGTTTTTGTATTATTTTTTATAAAAATTTTACCAATATATTCTTTTTCTGCCTCAACTATTGTAAATGTTATATCAATTTCATTGTCTTTATCACCTTTTGACATTCTAGGTATAATATTTATAAATGAATAACCTTTTTCCGTATATATATAATTTAAACTTTCTATTATATTTTGAACAATAAGAGAATTAAACGCATCTCCACTTTTAATATTAACTATTACTTCATCTAACAGATTTTTATCCACTTTTTTAACTGTATCTTGAATTTTTAATTTACCAAAAATAAATTTTTCATTTTCTTCTATAAAAAATATTACATCAAATTTATTAGTTTTTTGATTATAAACACCAATAGGAGTTGATATATTAACTCCATAATAACCTTTTGTATTATAAAATTGAGAAAGCATATAAACATCATAATCAATCATAGCTGTATCATAATATATTGTTTTACCGAATCTATAAAATCTGTTTTCTCTACTAATTATTTCTTTTTTTAATGTATCATCAGAAAATGATTTATTTCCAATAAAATAAATCTTATTAATTTTTGCTTTACCACCATCATTAACTTTAAAAGTAACATCTGCTAATCCATTTTTTAAATCTTTTATTTCTACTTCAACAGAAACTTTAAAATATCCTTGTGCTTTATAAAAATTTCTTATAGTTTCAATATCATCTGATATAAATTTACTAGAAATAATTTCTTTTATTTTTGTTTGTATTTTTTCTTTTGCATCATCATCTTTTAAAAAATCTTTTGCACCAACAAAATCTAATCTTCTTATTGACAGTTTCTCTTTTACTGTAAAAGTTAAGGTTCCATTACTTGAATTAAAATTTGTTTTTATATCTTCTAAACATCCACACGAAAACATATCTTTTACAGCGTTATTACAAGAGTCAACATTATAAATATCATTATTTTTTATTTTTATAAGTCCTAAATAATAGTCGGAATTATATTTTTTATTACCATTAATTACTATTTTTTTAATTTTTGTATTTGCAACTGAGAGGTTAATACTGCATACAAATAAGAATAAAAACAATAAAGATTTTTTCATTATAAAATACCTGTTATATCTTTTACCATAACAAAAATTGTTAGTACTATCAATATAGAAAAGCCTATTTTTATTATTAGATTTTCAGTTTCTTCTTTCAATGGTTTTTTTCTAACAATTTCTATAAAATAAATTAAAATATGTCCTCCATCTAAGCCTGGAATTGGAATCAAGTTCATAAATCCAAGCCCTATAGATATTAAAGCTGTAAAGTATATGACTGACATAAAACCACCTTTCATCGCTTTACCTGAATATTGAGCTATTTTTATAGGACCACTTAAATTATTAAAACTAGCTTTACCTATCAACATTTTAAAAAATGCAATAGCTGTATTTTTTGTTATTTTCAAAATTTCATGAGCTGATAAATAAAAAGATTCAATGAGATTTGTATTTTTTTTTACAGGAATTTCTGAACCTACGCCTATTTGAGCTATTTTAACACCGTCTTTAACTACAAAATTAGGTATAATATCTTTATTTATTGTTTGACTATTTCGTTCTAATACTATTTTTAAAGTATCTTTGTTTGTACTATTTATAACTATTTCTTGTATATCACTAAAATTTTTTATTTCTTTATTGTTTATTTTTTTAATTATATCACCAACTCTTAAATCAGCCTTTTGAGCAGGGCTTTCATCTTCAATAAAACCGATTTTATTTGTAAAAATGTCAATTCCATTTATTCTAAAAAATAAAGTAAAAAGTATTAATGATAATAAATAATTAAATGCTGGACCAGCAAATGCTACTAAAATTTTTTGCCATGGTTTCTTAAAAAACAAACACTTATTTTTTTCTTCTTTTGTGAAGTTAGTTAATTTTTCTGAATTTATAATTGATGATGAAGCATCTTCATCACCAAAAAATTTGCAAAACCCGCCCATTGGTATACTACAAACTTTCCATCTAGTTCCATTTTTGTCGTTAAACCCAAAAATTTCTTTTCCATATCCTATCGCAAATTCATCAATAGCTACACCGTTTAATCTTGCTATAATATAGTGTCCAAATTCATGAAAAAACACTATAATTGATAATATTATTATAAATGATAATAAATTAAAAAGTATCATTGTTTTAAATAATTTTATTAAGAATCTGCATTATTATAGATTTTGTTTTTGTTAAAGTAAATAAATAAAAAAATATTTTTAACATAATTTATAATAAAAATGCTAAATTGTTTATTAATAATAGAAATATTATAAACATTGAATTTATTATTTTAAGTAATATTATATTAATTAATATTAATTAACTATCAATGTCAGACATAATTTTTAAGGGGGCCTTTGGCAAGGTTAACGGTAAGTACAATCACAGCAGAAATTCAGATGCTCCGGCAGCCTTAATAGTTGGCAATATAAAAGAAAAAAACAACAAGAAAAAAGGTTCAGATTTTGAGGAATTAGCAAATATCATGTTTGATATTTTTATAAATAATGATTTCTCAGTATTAAAATTTGACTTAAAAGAATATGATGTCAATAATGAAAAAACAGAAGTAGACAATTTTTATTTACTTGATATGACTGCGGCATTAGATTGGATACATAATAAAAATATTGAATGTAAGAGTTTTTGGATATGTGGTGTTGACAATAGTGTTGCATCTGTGTTACAATTAGTAATGAGAAGACCAGATCTTGAAAACTATGTAATTCTCTCTCCAGATCTTAGAAAAACTGATCTAAGTTTTATAATACCATGTTCTTCAAGTGGTTTAATAATTCGTGCTACTGATGATATAAAATTTACTGAAGATGAGTGTCTTGCTCTACAAGATAAACTTATGACGAAATCGGAATCAAAGATCAAATATATGACGTTAAGTGGTTCAGATAGAGATTTTTTAACTTCCACAGATGAACTAAAAGACGAGTTCTCAAAATATTTGAGAGAGAAGATTATAGAAGATAGAAAAAACTTTAAACATGTTACTGCAGGAAAAAGACGTAGAAGAAAAAAAAAGTCTTTGGATCAAGATGAAGAAAAAATTATTTATGTTAATCCCATAAAATCTTTAGATATTGATGACATATAATGAAAAATGGAGTTTACTATGACTAACGAAAAAAATAATAATTTTGATAAAATAAACTTTAGTAAGTATTTACTTGCTATTTTAATACTAGCTTTCATATTTTCTAGTATCAGTGGTATAATGTTTATGTCTAACAAATATAATATAATAATTGGAAAACAAAAAAAAGTTAACATAAATGAGTTTGTTAGCATATTAAATAATGAAAAAAGAGCCTTTGCTTCCTTAAAACTCACGGAAGAACAATTAGCTCAAATCAATTCAAGAGAGTTTATGTTATCTACTTTGAGTAAAGTTTTATATTCAAAATTAATAGATATGGAGATTGAAAATTTTGGTATACAAAAACCTAGATATTTGATATTGGATGATATACTTCTTGAAGAAAATTTTCATACTGATGGAAAATTTGATATAAAAAAATTAGAAGGTCTTTTGGAAAGGTACAATATAACAGAACAAGAATATATAAAAATAATTCAAAATTCTGATAATAAAAAATTTTTATTGGACACTATAGTTGGTATTAATAATATTAATAATCAATCACTTAATATTATACATTTAGAAACAAATAAATATAAAAATATTGATGTTTTCAAAATTGAAAAAGGTAGGTTGAAAAGTTACAATGGTGATGTAAGTGAAGAAGAAATGAAACATTTTTATAATAGTAATATAAGTAGGTTTGTAGTACCAGAAGAAAGGCAAGTAGACTATATAAAACTTACTGATTATACTATTGAGCAAATCAATAAGATTGAGACTTTAAAATCTAAAGGTTTATCTATACAAGAAATAGCAAAAAAGATGGGACTTAAAGTAGAAACATATGGTTTTATAAAGAAAAAAGATATAGAAAATGATGAAAAATATAAAGATATGCCTGACGTATTTGAATTTACAGTTGGTAAAATTTCTGGTTTAGTTAAAATAGAAAAAGACGCATATTTTTATTGTGTTGTAAAAGTAAAAGAAAGTAAAGTTAAAGACATTAAAGAAGTAGAGAGAGATATAAAATTATCTATTCAAGATATTAAGACAAATGAAATTCGTCTTGAAAAAGTTAAAGAAATTGCAGAAGATTACAAAAAAAGAGGTTTTAATTCTAATTTTTTAATATCTAATGGTTTTACAATAATTAAAAATAAGAACAAAGTAAATCATAAAAGTGAGGAATATAATAAAGATTTCTTAGAAGGTATTATGACCACAAAGAGTGGTAATATAACAGGGATTTTTGAAGATGAAAATAATATTTATTTTGCTTTTGTAAAATCTGAAGGAATATTAACTGCCAATGATAAGGATTATGTAGATATTGATAACATAAAAAAAATGCTAGTAAAAAGTGATAATGACAAATTGCTTATAGATTATACAAACTATCTTAGAGATCAAAAATATAAGTTAAGAATTAACTATAAACTTTTGGATCTCATAAAATAGATGCGTTATAAAATATGTTTGGAATATGATGGCACAAATTATTCCGGATGGCAAAAACAAGGGCAGGGCCTTTCAATACAAGAAGTAATAGAAGATAGTTTAGTTAAATTATCAGGAGAACATGCTGAAATTATTGGTTGTGGAAGAACGGACGCTGGAGTACATGCCATATCACAATTTGCTCATTTTGACTTAAATAAAAAAATATCAGAAAAAACAGTGGTTAGTGGACTAAATTATTATTTAGGTTTAAATAACAGATTATTAATTTCTAAATTTTCCCAAGCAATAGAAGAAAAATTTGGTGATTTTTATAAAAATTATAAATTTAAATCCGAGCAAGATATCATAGTCAAATCCTGTGAAATTGTTGAAGATGATTTTCATGCAAGATTTTCTTCAAAAATGAGATACTATAGATATATAATAATCAATCGTGAAGCACCATTAGGACTTATGCGAAATAGGGCGTGGCATATTATAAATAAATTGGATATTAAATCCATGAAAGAGGCTTCGGAATTTATTATTGGCAATCATGATTTTTCAAGTTTTAGAGATAGTCAATGTCAAGCTAGTACTCCAATAAAGACAATGAATAGTTGTAATATTTATTCTGAAAATGATAAAGTCTTGTTTGATTTTAGCGCTAAATCTTTTTTGCATCATATGATAAGAAACATAGTAGGAACTTTAAAAGATGTTGGTTTAGGTAAAACTAGTGTTGATGAATTTAAACAAATTTTAGAAGCAAAAGATAGAAAAGCTGCTGGTGTAAATGCTCCAGCTTGTGGTTTGTACTTTCTTGGAGTTGATTATTAATAGACATTAGATATAGTTATTATATTAATTATAAATTATAATAATGACTTACTTAGATAGTATAATTAGGAAATCAATGAATTTTGAAATTTTAACGAAAGACGAATGTACATATGTAATTAATTTTCCTAATGAGAAAATTAAAGAACTTCTAAAGAAAACATATGAAATAAGAAAAATATATAAAGGCAACAAAGTAAGTATACAAATTTTAAGCAATTTAAGAAGTGGTAATTGTACTCAAGACTGTCACTATTGTTCACAATCTTGTGTTTCCAAAGCTAAAATAAATAAATATTCTTTATTAGATAGTACAAATTTACTGAATAATGGTAGAATTGGTAAAAGCAAAAATGTTAAGAGACATTGTTTAGGTGTTAGTGGAATAACTTTTAAAGATAACGATTTTGATAAAATATGTGAACATATAAAGAAATTAAGAAATACAGTTGATACAGACATATGCTGCTCAATTGGTTTTTTAACAAAATATCAGGCACTTAAATTAATGGAAGCAGGCGTTAAAAGGGTAAACCATAATCTTAATACAGGTAAAAATTATTATGATAAAATATGTACTACACATAAATACGAGACAAGATTAAATAATATAAAAATGTTAAAAGAGATTGGGTTCGAGATATGTTGTGGAGGTATAATTGGTATGGGAGAAAGTAATGATGATATAATAGATATGTTGACAGAATTACATTTTTTACAGCCTGAATCAGTTCCAATAAATTTTTTGATTCCAGTAAAAGGTACTCCATTTGAAAATATAGCGAAGGATTTAACCCCTGAGTTTTGTTTAAAAATACTTTGTTTAGCAAGACTTATGGTTCCAAAAGCTGATATTAGAGCTGCAGCAGGCCGTGAAATACATATCAGAGATAAGCAAAATATGATGTTTTATGTAGTTAATTCAATATTTGCTTCTGGCTATTTAACAGAAGATGGACAGAGTATAGAAGATGCAATTAAACTTATAAAGGATAGTGGTTTTGAATATGAAATTGAATAATCATTTTTATAAATGAAATGCACGTACTAAATATAGAATCAAATTATAGTTTCTTAGATAGCTTATATCAGTTTTTGATTGAAAAATTTAATAACTATATAAATATTTCTGAAGTTACGGTTTTTCTACCTAGTCGTAGGTCTGTTAATGAATTAAAACATATATTTTTAAAAAATAGCAAACAGCAAGCGAAAATTTTGCCTACAATAAAATCAATAGGCGATATAGATTATGATGATATATTATTAAATTGTTCCAACTTAAATCTTATATCTAATTACACTGATATATTTAAGCCAATTTCTAATACTAAATACAAAATTTTATTACTAAGAGAAATGCTTAACAGTAAAAAAAATATAAGCATTGATCAAGCAATAAATCTTTCAAAAGAATTTGAGATATTTTTAAGAAATATAGAGGAAAATAAAATTAATCTTGTTGATCTATCAAAAGTTATTGATGATAATTTTGCCATACACTGGCAAAAAACAATAGGTTTTTTGAAAGATTTTGGTATAAAATGGGAAGAAACATTACTAATAAATAACATAGCATCAGTATCGCATAGTATTATATCTAATTTAGAATTACAAACAGAGGCGGTAAAATTAAATAAACCTAAAAAACCAATAATAATCGCAGGCTTATCTAATATGATAAAAAGCGTTGAGGAATTTATAAAAGCATTATCTAAATATGATAATGTATACTTTATAATGAAAGGAGCTGAAAATATATTAAATAACAATGATTTAAACAAAGTTAATGAAGTTCATTATTACTATATATTTAAAAAATTATTTAAATTAATGCAAATAAAGAATTTTGAAAATATAAGATATGATAAGTACGTTGTAGTAAATAATGAAAATTCAAAGACAATATATAATTCAATGCTACCATACGATTTAACATACAAATGGTCAGAAATAAAAGCTTCATATTTATCAAATATTGAATACTGTGAATTTTTAGATTTACAAAATGAGCTTGATTTTATAGGATTTTATATTTTGAATCACATAAATGAAAATGGACTAAAAAATATTGCAATTATTACCGATCAAAATTTGTCTTATCGTTTTGAACCTATTTTGAAATTTTGGAATATACCATACAATAATACTTATGGTTATAGGTTTTTATCAAATATAGTCATGCAATATATGTTTCTTATAATCAACACATATAATAGTAATTATCAAAAAGATTTATTGTTGAGTCTATTAAAAAACGATTTTACCTACTTTGGTTATACAAAATCAGAACTTAATAAAAATGTAAATATATTTGAAGAATATATATTAAATGGAAAAGTGAATAAAAATGGAATGAACTCTTATAGATATAATTTAGAATATATAGAAGATAAAGAAATAAAAAATATAATCAAAGCATTTTTAGATAAAATAGAAAATTATTTTAGTATTTTAAAAGAACACAATTTAACTTTTTGTAATTTATTAAAAAAACACATAAAATTAGTTGAAGATATAACATACGATCAAAAAAATCCAAAAAAAGAAAAAATTTGGTATACAAACTATGGAAGTGAAATAATATTTGATTTTCTTTCTGGAGAGGTAGTTAATGATTCAGAATGTTTTGGTTTTATTGATATAAAAGATTATGTAGATGTTTTAAAATATATCTGTTCTAACAAGTCATATAATGAAAAATATTCAGAATATCCAGCTGTTAATTTAATATCAATAAAAGAAACAAGACTGATAAATTATGATTTAGTTATAATAACAAATTTAAATGATGGTTATATACCAGAATCAATAAAACCAGATCCATGGATGAATCAAATTATGCGTAAAACACTTGGCTTAGAAGCTGTTGAAAATGAAATAGGGCGAACATGTTATGAATTCATACAACTTTTGATGCAGAATAAGGTTTTGTTGACAAGATCAACAAAAATTGATGGAATAAGAACAATAAAATCAAGATTTTTACAAAGAATTGAAACTTTTTTGGATTGCAGTGATATAAAATTAAACCAACCAGAATATGTCAAAAAAGCTTTTGATAAATATTATAAATATTCATATAATAAATTGAATGATATATATAAAAAGCGTCCAAAACCAAAGCCGCCTTTAAACGTAAGGCCAAGAGAGCTTTCAGCAACAAATATTGACCTACTAAATATTAATCCATATGATATTTATGTAAAAAAAATATTAAAATTAAAAAAATTTAATGTTTTGAAAAATGATAATATTTTTTCAAAAATTGGTACGATTTTACATGAAATATTTCAGAATTATTGTGATAATTACGAAAATAATAAGGAAAATTTACAAGAATATATAAATAATATATTGGAATCATGTATTCAGAAATATTTTTCGGATGATGATATATCAAGAGAATTTTATAGACAAAAACTTATAGATATATTCAATAACTTTATTGAATATGATAAAAAATCAAGAGAAAATAATTTAAATATAAGTTCTGAAATTAGTGAATTTTATAATTTTGAAAAAGAGAACTTTGTTGTTTCTGCTAGAATTGATAGAATTGAAGATAATGGAAATAGAGATATAAAAATAATAGATTATAAAACTGGTACAATCCCATCTAAAAAAGAAGTAATAGAAGGTAAAAAAATTCAATTACCTGTTGAATCCCTAATAATGTCTAAAAAAGACTATAATATTGAATCTGTTGAATATTGGTCAGTAAAAAGTGATGGTGTAAAAGTATCAAATATATTTGAGAAAAATAAAACATCTGAAGAAAGTAAAAATTTGCCGGAAAATATTGGTGAATTAGTTGATTGTGTTGAGAAACTTATTAAAAAGTTGATTGTATATTTTGATGATAAAAATAATGGCTATGTGGCCACTAATAAAAATTCTCAATATAGTGATTTTGTGCATTTATCTAGAATTGACGATTGGTTATAGAAAATAAAATCACAGAAATATATTAATTATCAAATATACCTTTTGCCATATTAATATAATGATCTATAGCTAAAAGACCATGTTTTATTTCGATATCACTTATATCTCTAAAATATTTAGCAGGAGAACCAATCCATAGTTGCTTTGAAATTATTGTTTTATTACTTGTTAACATCGAACCAGCACCAAGCATTGAATATGATTCCATTTTAGCATTATCTAAAACTATACTACCCATACCAACAAGACAATAATCGTTTATAATTGCAGAATGTAACAAAGCCCTATGTCCAATTATACAATTTTCACCAACTATACATGGTGTATCATAATCTACATGAATGACTGAATTATCTTGAATATTTGTATTCTTTTTTATATGTATCTGTGCCATATCACCTCTTATAGTAGTATTTGGCCAAATATTTACATTTTCTTCTATTATAACATCACCTATTATTACAACATTGTCCCCTATAATTGCTTTTTCATGTATAACAGGCTTTTTGCCATTAAAACTTCTTATTGAATAATTCATATTATTTACTTAGAAATTTTACAAGTTCTGACAAATTAATACTTTCTTCATTTCCATTTTCAAGATTTTTAAGATTTATCTTATTATTTTTAACTTCATCTTCTCCAACAATAACAACAAACTTACTTAATATTTTATTTGCATTATCCATTTTTTTCTTCATTTTACCATACGTGTGCATTTCTACAAAAAAACCATTTTCTCTTAGAATATTTTGTATATTAATACAATAATCAATTTCTTTATCTGTTATAGGTACTATAGAGATAGGTCTTACCACAACTTCTTCTTTATTTTCAATAAGCAACATTAATCTTTCAATACCAGCAGCACAACCAAATGCTGGTATATCTGGTCCACCCATTTGTTTTACTAATTTATCATATCTTCCACCAGCGAATATTGTAGATTGAGCTCCTAGATCATTTGTAGTAAATTCAAATACTGTTGATGTATAATAATCCAATCCTCTTACTAAATTAGTATTTACTTCAAAATTAATATTAGTTTTAGATAACATATTAATTATATTATCTAAAAACTTCCTATCTTTATCGGTATAAAAATCACTTATCTTTGGTGCAGATTTTAATAATTTTCTATCATTTTCATCCTTACTATCAAGGATCCTTAATACATTTTTTTCTAATCTTATTTTACTATCTTCTGATAAATCTTTTTTATACTTATTAAAATAATTTTTTATTGAATTTTCAAAATTATTTCTACTTTCATCTGATCCAAGTGAATTTATTTCTAATTTATAATTGCTTATTCCTAACCTTTCTATAATTTGATTAGCCATATATATTATATCAAAATCACACATGTAATCTGGATTACCAAAACTTTCAAAGTTTATTTGATTAAATTCTCTATATCTTCCTTTTTGTGGTCTATCATATCTAAAATTTGAACCATATGAAAATAATCTTATAGGGAACTTGTCTCTTAATTCTGAATTTGTTAATATAGCTCTAACAATTCCAGCTGTAAATTCTGGTCTTAAGCATATATCATTGCCACTTCTATCTTGAAATTTATATATTTCTTTTGATACAACATCAGATGTTTCGCCAAGATTTCTTTCAAAAATTTCAGTAAATTCTATTACCGGAGTTTTTATTTCTTTAAAATTATATAATTCTGATATATTTTTAGCTAAATTGACAATTTTATTATATTTTAGTATATTATCACCAAATATATCCTTTGTTCCTCTTATTAATTGCATAACTATCTATCTATATTAATTTTTATTATAAAATCCACATTTATCAATTAAACATTTATATTTTAATTAATTTCTACTCAAAATATCCCATAATATGTAAATGATAATGAAAAACAACTTGGCCAGCACCTGAACCACAATTTGCAACAATTCTATACGATTTTAATTTCAAATTATTTGCAATCTTAGCTGCTATCTTAAAGAAATATGATATATCTTCTCCACTTGCTTTTTGAACAAAATCATCAAAAGAAACATATTTTTCTTTTGGAACAAGTAAAACATGAACAGGGGATTTAGGATTTATATCATGAAAACATAATACTTTATCATCTTCATAAACCTTATCACAAGGTATTTCTCTATTTATGATTTTTAGAAATGTATTATTATCATCATATTCTTTTTGCATTTTAAAAAAATATTTATATTATATAAGCAGAATAAATAGTTATAAATACATGTCAACACAAAGTGATAATTTTATAAACGAACTTAAGTACGATGCAATAAAAAACAATATAAAGGATTTTTTATCAGGAAATATTAAAAAAATATTAATTCTTTTATTGTTAATATTAGCCATTTACTTGACTAGATATATAATTGTGAATCATAGAAAAAATAAAATTTTAAATTATAATTCTAAAATTTTTGAAAGTTTAGTTTCTAAAGAATCTATTACAGAACTGGAAAAATTGTATAATGATGAAAATATACCAAGAATATCAAAAACTTTAACTGGTTTAAATTTAATTAATGAGTACACAAAAAATCTAGACAATAAAAATGTAACTAAAATATATGAGGATATTTTAGATAATGAAGATGATATTTATCTTAAATATTATTCAGGTTTAAATTTATTAATCTTAAAACTAAATGACGAAACTATTGAAGATAAATATATTCAGGAATTGTTTAATAGACTAGAAAATGAAGAAAATCCTTTAATAGATATGGTTAAAGAACAAAAAATATTATTTTTAATAAAAAATGGCAGTTATGATGATGCTAAAAAAATAATCGATAGCATTTTGTCAAATGAAGATGTGAATATATCTTTTAAAGATAGAATAAAAATATACTCGGATTATATAAATAATTAAAATTACCGTTAAAATTAATGATTACTCTCAAAAAATATAAAGAAAAAGTTAAATTAAAAAATATTATATTAGTTCTACTTGTTGGAGCAGTATGCGCGTGTTTTAGTAGTAAGGCATCATACTTTAACTGGTTAATTATGACAATGATTATGTATATTGTCATGAATAACAATTTTATTCAAACTCTTGGAACATTTAATATTTCAAATAAATATAAAAAAAGATGGAGAATATTTTTTTATCTTGCGATAATATTTATTATTTATTTTATATATACTTGGATAAAACAAGATGGAAATATAAGAAAAGGTTCTTTGCGTTTTATAGAATATAAAGATTCTTTTGGTTATTCTATACTATTATTGCCCGTATTACTAAGTTCTTTTAGTTATTTTAGAATACCAATAAACCTAACATTTTTATCAATACCATTATTTACAGACGGTAAAATTGTAAAGTCAATGATTATGCTAGCTTGTTTAGATTATATAATATCATTTATTGTATCATTTATATTTTGGAGACTAATATATATAAGATTTAAAAAAATCTTAAAGAAGAAAGATGATTATAATTTTTGGAGATTTATTGAATATATATCAATAGGTATTTTATGGTATTGTTGGTTAAATGTTAGTGTATCAAGTTTTATGGTATTTTTACCACCAAAGTTAGATATTAAAAGTCTTATACTTTTTTTAATAATTGGACTAGTAACTATATTAATAATGGTTATATTAAGACCAAAGGATAAAATGGAAAAAATTATTAAAGAAAAGACTGATGTTAAAAATATAATGTCATCTGTTCTTTTTAATATATTACATATGATAGTATTATTATCTTTAAAATTTGATAGTGAAATACCAATGGCTACATCTTGGATTTTTAGTGGTTTACTTGATGGAAGAGAATTAGGTATAACTGTAAGAAAAGCTTCAGGGCTATCTGATCCAAAATATAAAGTTTGTCTTGAAAAAATATTGAAAGATTTATATCTTAATATCGTTGGTATATTTATTTCTCTTTTATTTGTGAGAGTAATAAAAATATGAGGTTTATATGAAGTGTAATTCCGTAGAATTTGTTGCAGATAAATGTATAAAATGCACAAAATGTGTTATAAAATGTAAAAGTATAGGCATAGAACACATATGTATGAAAGGAGCTGGAAAAGACAGATATATAGATTTTATCGATGAAAATCCTTGTACAAAATGTGGTCAATGTACTCTTGTTTGTCCTGTAGCATCAATGATTGAAAAATCAAATATAGATGATGTAAAAAATATTTTAAAAGATAAAAATAAATTAGTTATAGTTCAATCAGCACCATCAGTTAGAACATCAATAAATGAGATATTTAAAATGGATTATAATCCAAATATGGAGAGAAAATTAAATACTTGTTATAGATTACTTGGTTTTGATAAAATATTTGATGTTAATTTTGGAGCAGATATAACTAGTTTTATAGAAGCAGAAGAATTTTTAGAGAGGCTTGATAATAAGGATTCAGTTTTACCAATGTTTACATCATGTTGTCCTTCTTGGGTAAATTTTGTAAAATTGTATAAACCGGAATTTTTACCAAATCTAACAACAGCTATGTCTCCACATATACATTCTGGTATGGCATATAAAACTTGGTGGGCTGAACAAGAAGGAGTAGATCCTAAAAGTATTGCTGTCGTTTCAATTATGCCATGCACTTCAAAAAAAGAGGAGATATATGAATATAATGGCTTTAAAGCTGTTGATTATGTATTAACTGTTAGAGAATTAGCTAAATTAATAGTAGAAAAAGGTATAGATTTTAAAAATCTTGAAGAAAGTGATGGCGATGTGTTATCAAAATATAGTGCCGGAGGTGCAATATATGGTAAGAGTGGTGGTGTTATGGAATCAGCATTAAGAATTATTAAAAGAAAAATAGATAACGAAAATTTAAATAATTTTACTTTTAAAGATATTGAAAATGACGGAGTTAAGTTTAAAGAAGCAGTAGTTTCAATAGGCGGCAAAAATATTTATGTTGCTGTTATATC